>JAAYLC010000012.1 GCA_012522045.1 Bacteroidota bacterium | reverse complement strand
TCCCAATATCAGGTGCGGGGTGTTCCTACGCTCATATTGTTTAAAGATGGGAATCAGAAATGGCGACAAAGCGGCGTGCTTTCAAAAAATGAATTAATTAATGTCATTGAGCAGTATTCATGAAGTTATCTAAATATATAGACCACACATTATTAGCGCCAACTGCAACTGAAAATGACATCCGAAAATTATGTTCGGAAGCTGTTGAACATCAGTTTTTTGCTGTTTGCGTTCACGGTGCTTACACAGCATTGTGCAACTCACTTTTGGAAAATTCAAAGGTCAAAATTGCAACCGTTGTCGGATTTCCATTAGGTGCCAATGCAACTGCGGTCAAAGCCAAAGAAACAGAATTGGCACTTAAAGATGGCGCCGATGAAATCGATATGGTTTTAAATATTGGATTTTTCAAAAGTGGAGATTTTTCAAAAGTTGCAGAAGAAATTCGAACGCTAAAAAGCATTACCGAGCATCATCTTTTAAAAGTGATTTTAGAAACTTGTTATTTAACCAATTCCGAGCTTCTTCAAGTTATTGATTGTGCTCGTGAAGGAGGCGCCGATTACATCAAAACTTCAACCGGTTTTGGAACCGGAGGTGCAACAGAAGAAGCGGTTAAATTGATGCTTTCGCGTGCGGGAACCATGAAAGTAAAAGCTTCCGGCGGCATCAGAAATTATGAAACTGCAAAAAAATATATTGACTTAGGCGTTTCCCGTATCGGAACTTCTTCAGGTATTTCAATAATAACCCATAACATTAACAAGCAATGAGTATACACATAGAAGCAAAACCCGGCGATATTGCCGAAGCTATCTTACTTCCCGGAGATCCGATGCGGGCTAAGTGGATCGCCCATACTTTTTTAGAAAATCCCGTGTGTTTCAATCGCATTCGGGGCATGTTCGGATATACGGGAACTTTTCGCGGCACACGCGTATCGGTAATGGGTACCGGAATGGGCATTCCCTCAGCATTGATTTATGCTGAAGAACTTATCATCGAGTATGGTGTAAAAAAATTAATCCGTGTGGGTTCTGCCGGTTCCTATCAAAAAGATGTGCATATCCGAGATGTCGTCATTGCAATGGCGGCTTCTTCCAATTCTGCACTAAACGACCATCGGTTTATGAACGGCACCTTTGCTCCTACCGCCGATTTTGATTTATTTTTAAAAGCAGTAAAATACGCCGAACAAAATGACATTCCGGTAAAAGCGGGAAACATCCTTTCCAGCGATTATTTTTATCACGACAATTCCGATTATTACAAACAATGGGAAGCATACGGAGTGCTCTGTGTCGAAATGGAAACAGCAGGACTTTATACAGTTGCCTCCAAACACAAAGTGCAAGCATTGGCGATTTTGACCATTTCAGATTCTTTGATAACCGGAGAAGAAACATCGGCAGAGGAACGTGAACAGAGCTTTTCGACCATGGTGGACATCGCTTTAAACATCATCTAAAAACTAATTCCCAGCTATTTATTACAAAGAAACAAGCCTGAAGTTGGTGCTTCAGGCTCGACAAACTATTTATTGATTTTTAAATTTAATAGGATTTTAAATTCTAAAAGTCATTACCGGCAAATCGGAATGATTGACGATGTCTTCTCCGATACTTCCTGAAAAGAAATGCGCCAAACCTTGTCTTCCTTGTGTTGGTAATGCAATCAAATCGGCATTGATTACTTGGCTGTAAGCAAAAATTCCCGATTCAACCGAATAATCGTTGTATTGAACTACTTTATTTACAATTTCCAGCGGCTCTTTTTCTCCGGCTTCGGTCATGAACTTCATAATGCGTTTTTCAATTTCGCGGGTACTTCTGAAATCTCCGGCAAGGTTGATATAAAGCAATTGCATTTCAATTCCTAATAAGTCAAAAAGTCTTTTTGCACGTTTGTATGGACCAATGGCAGGCGTTTCAAAATCACAGGCAAACACACCTAATTTCGGCGTAAAATTGACTGCCTTATGCTTAATGACAAGAACAGGTACTTCTGAAGTTCTAACGACTTTCTCAGTATTGCTCCCGACAAACACCTCTTTTAATCCTGTTGCACCATGAGATCCCATAACAATCAAATCGACATCCATATCTTGAGCAATGCCGTTAATTTCGTTAAAATTGGTATAATTATGAACCGTATCGGTAACTTTTAAACCTTTTAAGTATTCCTCTTCTAAAAGCTCGCTGAATTGTTGCTCGGCGTAACGCATATAATACATCGCCTTGAAAACTTCTTGTTGTTCGCTTTTACTGACCATTCCGCCTGCCATTCCCATCATGTGCAGCAAAACAAGCTCTGCATTGTGTTCTCTTGCAATAGACGCCGCAACCTCCAAAGCATTCTTAGACGATTCTGAAAAATCAGTAGGAACAAGTATTTTACTAATCATAGTAGTGATATTTAGGGTTTATGTAATTTACTTTCTATATTATCAAAAAATTGACGAATCAAATATATTCTTTTCAATCTAATTTGAAAATGATTTATGTCAGAATTTTTTAATGCCGTTTATTTCCGCAAAACACCTTATTCAAATCTTTCGTCTTTTATAGGCTATTAAAAAAGTCACCTCGATAAATCTCTTTTATCGCTTAAAAAACACCTTGTTGAGCATTAATTTTATACGTGTTGATTATTTTTTTTAATTAAACGCTAAAGATTTGAAAATATATTTCCATAATATTAACAAAACATTTATATTTGTTCTCAAACACAGCCGGTTACTTTGTGAATTTATCCATTAAGTCGAATAATCACACCATAAATCCCCTCTTGCTATGCAGTATAAATGACAGTAAATGCCAACAAAAAAAGACATCGAAAGCTTGATAATTCAAGCCAAAAAAAGCACTTTAATCAATCATTTTAAGGATGCTTTTTTTTACAATACTACTAAATATAGCGGTTGTATCAGGAAAAACGAAGTCCTTATTTGGTGTTCGACGCCCTTTTTAAGAGGTACTTACCCGATTTTTATTTTTAAGTTTGATGAGCAAGGACAATTATTAAAAATGGATATTACCAAAAATCCGTATCACAAATTAATGGAAGTGATTACAATCCTCTTTTTTTTAGTGGTCTTTTTGCTTTTATACTTTTTTACCGACAAGAAAACGGCAATTGTCGGAAGTGTGGGAATTTCCGTTATCGGGATTTCCATACATTTGATTTTAGATAAGTTTAAAAAACAAGAAGTCAGCCTATTGACAACGGAACTCAACCATAAAATTGAAAATTTACATAGCTCAAAACCGGCATCTGAAATGGATACCGTTTTAGAATAGCCAAATATAAAAATCCAATAAATTATGAAGTCTTTGCTAACCTTTATTTTTATTTCCATCAGCTTTTTTTCTTATTCTCAAGATTGGTATATCGAAAAACCGGATTATGATGAAATTGAGATAAACATCCAAAAAGAAGATTCAAATCTTTTTTATAAAACGTTATTAGACCGTTATTTAAAAGCAGATTCTACCCTTAATTGGATTGAAAAGCGACATCTTTACTACGGATACACATTCAATGAAAACTACGCTTCTTATTTTCATTCCACCTATACAGACAGTCTGAGGGTTATTTTTCAAAAAGAAAAACTCGGTCAAGAAGATTACAATCAAATTGTTGTATTTAGCGACGAACTATTGAAAAAAAATCCTTTTGATTTAAATGCCTTGGATTATCAACTTTTTTCATTGGAAGAATTGGGAGAAACAGAAGAATTTAATAAAAAACTCATTCAATTTGGCATTGTAATAGATGCGATTCTTAGCTCCGGAAACGGCACGAGCAAAGAAGAAGCGTTTTATGTCATCTATACTTCTCATGAATATGCGCTTTTAAATATTCTCGGATTTCAATTTGGAGGCACACAAAGCTTGATTGAGCACTATGATTATCTGACAGTTGCCGAGAATATTGCAGGAATTGAAGGTCTTTATTTTGATGTCAGTCCTTGTTTAAATTCAATTTTAAAAATAAAAAAAGATTAAATTCATTCATCGACGCTACTTCAATTACAAAATTCTTACCTTACAAGCGAATATTAAAAACCCGCCAAATGATTGAAGATAAATTAGCTGTTTTAATAGATGCCGACAATGTTCCCTACGCTCATGTCAAAGAAATGTTGGAAGAAATTGCCAAAAACGGAACGCCGACCATAAAGCGAATTTATGCCGATTGGACCAAGCCCACCGTTGCCGGTTGGAAGAGTGTGCTGTTGGAAAACGCCATTACTCCGATTCAGCAATACAGTTATACCACCGGAAAAAATTCCAGCGACAGTGCAATGATTATCGATGCGATGGATATTCTTTACGATCAAAAAGTCAATGGATTTTGCATAGTTTCAAGTGATAGTGATTTTACCCGATTGGCAACACGACTGCGGGAAGCAGGAATGAAAGTCATTGGATTCGGTGAGAAAAAAACGCCGAAACCTTTTATTGCCGCTTGTGATAAATTTATTTACTTGGAAATTTTAAAATCGGAAAACAAAGAAGAAAACAACAAAACTAAACCGGTAAAACCCACTTCCAAAACAAAAACAAAACCCACAGGAAGCAAGGTTGACAATGAAACCATTCGCATTTTGAAAGAAAGTGTAAACGATTTGGCCGATGAAAGCGGGTGGACATTCCTTGCGAATTTGGGAAATTATATCTTGAAGAAAAAACCCGATTTTGATCCGCGACTTTATGGATTTCAGAAATTACTCCCTCTTATTAAGGATACCAAAAAATTTGAAATTGACGAACGCGACACCGGAGTCGGCAACATTCGACACATTTATATCAAACCAAAATAAAATTCTTTTCCGAACGCATCAAATAAATAAAAATTATAAGAACATTTCCTTTGCAGATTTGCTCTTCCAAAGAATTCAAATAGCAGTTAAAAATAAAGTGTACCCAATAGAATTAAAATCTGAATTGAAAAAATTTGGTAATTAATTAATTTTACGTGTTTTCAAAATAAATTTCGATGCTATGAAAAAAGAATTCTGTTTTATCTTCTTTTTATTCTTGACTTGTGGAGCCCTCGTTGCCCAAGCGTCTTTTAATCTCAATCAGGGTTATGTAGAAACCAATAATTACTTTCAAACAGTTTCATACGAAAACAGAAATGGCAAAATCATCATCGAAGTTCAAATAGAGGACAAACCTTACAGATTTTTGGTAGACACCGGTGCGGTTACCGTGCTGTCAGAAACACTTCAGAAAACCGTAACGACACATCATTTGGGAAGTATTAAAACCACTGATCAGTCAGGATTGACAGACAGCCTGAATGTTGTCTTCATTCCCGAAATAAAGATAGAGAACATCAAATTCAAAGACATTCGCTCATTGGTCGCTAAGGACAATTCTGCACTTTTTTTTGATTGTTTGGAAATAGACGGCATTCTCGGGAGCAATATGTTGAAAAACACAATTATCCAGTTTCGCTCTGGTGAAAAGAAAATCGTTTTTACTGATAAAAGTAAAAAACTGGGATTAAAAAGACGTCATGGTTTTAAAATGAAAGTAAGCCAAGGACAGCGCAGTCCGTATTTACCTGTGCGTTTGCTCAACAATACGCAAGAAGGAAATGAATATGTGATGTTTGATTCAGGCGACAACAAATTTTATGCTCCGGCTCAGCACATCGTTGAACAATTTCAATCGCAAGCAACTATTTATGAAATCCTTGCTGAGAGCAGCGGCAGTTTTAGTATCGGATTTTTCGGAACGGCAGAAAACAACGAGCATTCACTGGTTAAAGTTGCCGAACTTACCCTTGGCAACATTACTTTTGAAGATGTAATCAGTCCGACGATTTATGACGATAACTCCCGACTGGGCGCAGCTCTTTTAAACTACGGCATCCTTACCTTAGATTTTGAGAAAGAACGATTTTGGTTTGAAAGTTTTGATACTAAAACAACCATAGAATATAAGGAGTCCGTCTGGCCGATACATCCGGTTTTAAACAATCAGAATGAATTGGTAGTCGGAATTATTTGGGATCGTTCCCTTGACGACGACCTCACCATTGGCGACAAAATATTAAAATTTGGCAACATCGATTATGAAGCAATGAGCCATTGTGAAATTATGAATTCAACATTAAAAGTTGAAACCGACGAAGCTTTATTGATATATCAAGACCAAAATAGCGGTGAAATAAAGGAACTTCTTCTTCGCCAGATGTAGCTTTATGTTTTTTTTAATTTAAACTTTATATTGTTTTTCATATAGATTAGAAAAATCAATATCTTTATTTAAATAAGAATTTTTTAGTACACGACAGAAAATATATTTGATTAAAAATCAGTAGAATATCTCTTTATCTTACAATCCATGACGGAAAAACAAAAATAAAATGTAACGAACATTTGGTAGGCTTTAAAGAAATAGTCCGGAAATTATCAGATGAAACTAAGATGAGCAAAGTGGAAATGGGAATAATTGAATAAAAAGTTTTTCAAGTCTTCCAAACCTCCAGAAAATATAGTTGTAAAAAAACATGGAAGTTGAAAATTTTTCATAGCTTTAAAAAATTATTGATTATATCCTAAAGTTTTACTTAGTTATAAAATTACCAAATTTTCATTTTGTTATTATGAATTTGTTGCTTGTTCCCTTTTTTGCATTGTTTTTTTTGTTAGGAGATAATTCACCTGAAACTCCCCATTTTCAGGATATAAAGAATAAAATCAATTTCTTTCAATCTCAAGAAAAAATTTTAAAAGTAAGTTTTCCATTCACACCTGAAACTTATCAGGATGAATTACCGTTAAAAGAATATTCTATTAAAGTGACATTTCATGTTGCAAAAAACGAAACTGAAATGTATACTTTATTTGAATTCGAGTTAGGAGAATTTGCCAACGAAATAAATAATAATCCTTATGAATTTATCAATGGATTCCTAACCTATATCGTTTTAGATTTAGGTGCTCATCTGGAACCAATGAGCGAATTTCAATTTAACGATTTTGTCGGTTATGCTTATGTTATAACACATCCAAATGAGGATAATAATCCTATGGGAAAAGGCAGGTCTCTCATAACCGATAATCACGCATACATATGGATGGGATTTTCAAATTCGAATGAATTCCCAGAGGAAATTGAAGACTTTATTAATTCATATAGATTATAATTAAATAAATAACAAAATACTCCTATCATCCTCTCATCCTCAAATTCAACACGGAAACTTTCCGGAAATCACCTCCAATCAAACCTGTAAATAGCCCCCACCATAATTTGTATTCCCTGAACGGGATAATCCAACCATTTTGAGTATTGACTGTTTAACAGGTTGTTTCCGTTTAAAAAGGCCGAAAAACGATTGTTGATTTCATAAGTGAACCGAAGATTTGCATCGGCATAACCGTCTAAGGTTACTTCCTCCGGAGTGGAAAAAGTTGCTGCAAATTCGTCTTTTCGCTCTCCTATATAATACAACGTAAGTCCACCGGTTAACTCATCGGTGATTCTAAAATCGGAAAATACGGAAGCTGTGAAATCGGGTAAATTCCACGCCGGATTATCGGTTTCCGTCGTATAATTAAAATAAGTCGCATTGACTCCCAACATCAATCGCTCGGAAAAATTCATCTGAAATTCTCCAAACACCGACAAAGTCGTCACATCGTCATAAATGACTTGAAATGAATTGTTGTAATGATACCCTTTCGGATTGGTTAAACCCAAATGTGGCATATTTGCTTTAAAAAGTGCGCGATTGTCTTCTTTACCATGGGAAACTCTAAAGTTATATCCATAACGTCCTTGAATGATTCCGGTGATTCCCGCATATCCTTTGTAAACATTTTTTGTAGGTGCAAGATATAAAGTCGGCGAAACAAAAGGATTTTCTTCTTTGATATCGTAATAAGAATTTTGCTTTAAACCGCCATCGGCGCCAGCATAAAGCGAAATGGACTCATCCAGACGATAATTGGCGCGAATTCGAGGATGTATTGAAAAATCGGAAGTGCTGTTTTCAGAATCTATTCCCAAATAAGCAGCGGCACCAATGGAAAGCGATAAATTGTCTTTGCTAAAGGAAAAAGAAGGAATTACTCCCGCTTTAAAAAAACCGTAGGAAATTTGTTGCTGAGCCAAATAATCATTCTCAAAGCTCCCTGTCAAATAATCGATATCTGCTTCCAAACGCAGGGAAACATTCTCTATTGGAAAGAGAAATTCGGGATTCAGCGTTAATTGAATTTCCGAGGTGGAGTAAGAATCTCCCAAATAACGCAATCTTGCTTTTCCACCTTCAAAATTGGTGTTTTTTAAGGCGATGTTTCCGCCAACGGTCGCTGCAAAAAAACTGTGAAGCGGATCAATTTTTCCCAACGTTTCATTGGAATAAAAATCAGGGGAAGGCACGCCGTACCAATTATACGACTGCTGTTCCAATCCGAGGGACACATCATAAGAATACGCACGTTGATTGCTTGCATATTTTGCATCCAAACGCGTGTCGTAATAAAAATCGTCCAGAACCACATCCTTAATGTTTCCCTGAGAGGAATTGTGTCGAAAAAACAGACTTGCATGTTCTGCTCTGCTGATTTCAAAATTAAGTGCAGCCTCGCCCAGTACATTCATATAATTCCCAATTCCCAATTTGGCGTAATTGGCAAAGAGTTTTTCCTTTTTCGGGCGTTCGACATTAGCAGCTCTCCCCTTTTCAGGCGTAAACGTAGATGCCACGGGAACAGAATTGATTTCATAAGTCACCGTTTTCTTTTCGCCGGAAATCGAATCGAGGCTTTGCGGAATTGCTTTGATTTTATATGCATCTGAAATCGAAGGGGAATAAGGTTTGATAATTTCTACCACTTCGGTTCCCAGTTCACTTTCTTTATCTTTTTCCTGAGCGAATCCCGTATAGATTCCGAAGGAACAAATTGCAGTAATAAAAAATGTTTTATTAAAAGACATCATGAATTTCGAGGTTTGTAAAGTTTTTTACGAATTTAAATTTTCATTGGAATTATTCATCCGATTCAACAGAGGCATTGGTTTTGGCTTCTTCCTGTTTGATTTTTTTCAATTCCGCTTCTGCTTCTTCCACGACTTCCGGAAATTCTTGAAAATTGGAAATAACACTTTCTAAAATATACGTAGCCTGATAAGCATCCTTGAGTGC
>JAAYLC010000140.1 GCA_012522045.1 Bacteroidota bacterium | reverse complement strand
GCAATGGGCTCCATCACCCATTTACGTCTGGCAATGGCAGTGTCCGGCACATATTCTTGAAAAAAGGGCATAAAAGGTTCCCCTGATTGAAATCCGTATTTATCCTTGATTTTTTTAGTGACCGTAAATGAAACTACTTTTGACCGATCGCCTTGCATCACTTTTTTTTCCAAAACTTCTTTTTGAGATTCAAAAGTTTCTTCCGGAAGTTTTTGATCCAATCTGATAATGTGCCATCCGAAATCAGTTTTTACAGGTTCACTAATTTGACCTTTTTCCGTTAATTTATAGGCTGCATCTTCAAATTCCGGAGATCTGAGTTCTCCTTTTGCAAGTGGGTTAAGGCGTCCGCCTTCGACTGCAGAAGGTTTGTCATCGGAAAATTCACGTGCCAAATCTTCAAAATTTTTCCCTTGTTTAATCATGGCGGTTATTTCTTTTGCGCGTTCTTCGGCATTGAAATTCCTGTCGCCTTTTTTATCCGAAATCATAATGTGAGATACTTGAATTCGGTTTAGTTTTTCTCTTCTGTCATGAACTTTGATGATGTGATACCCAAAACGCGTGCGAACGATATCGGAAATTTCACCTTTTGGGGTATTGTAAGCTGCGGTTTCAAAAGGATACACCATTGAAAAAACAGAAAAATAACCGAGATAACCTGAAGTTCCTTTGGCATTGGGCTCTTCGGAATATTGGCGTGCCAAGGATTCAAAATCTGCTCCTTTGATTGCTTTTTCATGAACTTCTTTAATTTTATTGTACGCTGTAAGGGTGTCCGCCGGTGGTGCATCGGGACCGACCATCACAAGAATGTGACTGGCTTCAATGTCGTATTTTCCGCGTTCGTAAGCTTCTTTAACTAAATCTTCTATGATTTTATCTTCAAACAAATAATTTCGAGAAAGTTGATCGCGATATTGCGCCAATTCTTTGAGGTAAGACTCTTCTTGATCCAAACCTTGTGCCTTGGCTTCGGCAACTTTTAGTTTGTAATCAATAAACAAATTCAAATAACTGTCAACATCTTTTTGAGATTCGTCTTGAACCAAATCCAGATTCTTTTTATAAACGCGTTTGAACTCCTGTGCATAAATCGGTTGTTCGTTAATGTACATCAGAATATCTTTTTTGTTTTGAGCCCAACCGAAAATTATCGGGAATGCAATTAAACAAAGACTAAAAATTTTTTTCATCGCTTTATATTCGTTGAAATTAATTAGTTAATAAGTTACTCGTTTTTTTAATCAACTTGCAAAAATAGGAAAACCATGGTGAACACTTCATCAAAATAAGAAACGATTTTATGCAGGAGTTAGTATATTGCATTTTTTCTTGGATGCGCGTGTTCATAAATCGCGATTCCACTTATAAAAATAATCTCCAACTCTACGCTTGAGAATCGACAATAAAGATTTCAATTTGGTTTAAAGTCGTAAATTTGCCACTTAAAAATTAAATTTTATGAGATTCTTTCTTTTTACATTCTTGTTTACAGCTTCATTTGCTTCCGCATTCGGACAAAGCAAAGTAGGCGCAGTTGACATCGATTTTATTATTGAACACATGCCTGAATTGGACGAGGTTCGGAAAAATTTAGAAACCTACGCCGCACAGTTGGAAGTAGATTTAGACAAAAGAATTGAAGCCTATCAAGAAGCGATTGCAGAATATCAAAGAGAAGAACCTTTGATGACCATTGCACAAAAAAGAGAAAAACAAGAAGCTTTGGCGGAACTTGAAACCGAACTTCAACGCTTCCAACAAAACGGATTAAAACTTATTGAAATCAAACAACAAGAGTTTATGCGTCCTCTCTATGTAAAAGTGGAAGCCGCACTTGAAAAAATTGCAAAAGCTGAGAATTTCACTCAAGTTATGAAATTCAATCCCGATATCGTTTACTTGGATACCGCTTATGATTTGACACCTTTAATTTTACAAGAGCTCAATATTGAAATCCCTGATAAAGAATAATTATGCCGGAGTCGTGGGGCGTACTTCAATTTTTGAAGGCAAAGTTCGCTGCGGCAATTTGAGTAAGCTGACTACCATTTGTCCGATATCTTCAATCTGAATTTTCCAAGCATCTTCGGGATTCGGGGTGTTGTTGTTAAAATAGGTTGACACCGAGCCGGGCATTATCGTGGTTGTTTTGATTCCGTGTGCTCTCAAATCTAACATTGCAGCTTGGGTAAATCCGGTCAATCCAAATTTGCTGGCATTGTAGGCACTTCCGTTTTTAAAAAAATTTGTTCCCGCCAAACTCGAAATTGTAATATAATATCCTTGATTTTTTTTGAGTTCGTTCAAGGTGGATTTTAAGGTATAAAAAGCTCCGGTCAAATTTGTGTCGATGGTTTCATGCCACTGTTCAAGAGTCATTTCTTCAATCGATGCAAAATGTCCCAATCCCGCATTGGCAATTACAAAATCGATTTGCCCGAATTTTTCAAGCGTTGCCGTTACTGCTTTTTGCTGGTCTTCATAACTGCGAACATCGGCTTGTAATCCTAATGCCACTGCATTTTTTGCTCGTTGATTGAGCTTGTTTGCAGCTTCCGAAGCAGCTTTTTGAGAGCGACTTGTCAACGCTACATTAATTCCTTCATTTAATAAAGCTTCGGCAATTCCGTAACCGATTCCTTTTGTTCCGCCGGTAA
The DNA here is from genome assembly GCA_012522045.1 of Bacteroidota bacterium. GTDB lineage: Bacteria > Bacteroidota > Bacteroidia > Flavobacteriales > Flavobacteriaceae > JAAYLC01. The sequence goes on along the minus strand of JAAYLC010000140.1, from coordinate 1,925 downwards.
TAAAAGCGGTTTTCCCTTCTATATTTCTCATTTTAAAATCTGTTTTCCACAAAAATACAAAAGGATTTAAACATTCGCAGTTTATTATTCTAAAGCGTTTACTCAAAAAATTTTCAACATGAACCCACTATTTATAACTCAATTAATTATGTGAAATACCATGTGATTTTAAAAAAAACAAACATCCTTAATTGCAATTTGCGTACTCGAAAAAACTTTAGCTAAACATCCTTGAAATCCGGTATGAATTGCTGGCTTAAAATGCGTGATTCTAGTACTTGCCCGACAGAATCAGTTGTTTATCTTTGCGAAAAAAAAATTATGGACAATACGATAAAAGCCTTTCGGTTGATTTCTTCGCTTGAAGCACTTTCCTTTCTCGTTTTACTGGGAATTGCGATGCCTTTAAAATATATTTGGGATATGCCGCAAATGGTACAAACTGTGGGAATGGCACACGGAGTCCTGTTTGTGATGTATGTGATGGGCGCAATCTATATGTGGAAAAAACTTAATTGGACTTTTTCAGTGCTTATGATAGTAATTTTGTGCTCTGTGGTACCGTTCGGTCCATTTTATGTGGAACGGAAGTATTTATAATCACATCCTTCGATAGTTTCTTAATAGACACGAATTTAAATTCATAGTTTCTTATAGTTAGAATTGGAAACTATAAGTTTCTTTTTTTAAACTCAAAGCGTATCACCTATCAAATGCAACGATTGGGGTGCAACCCTTCTGCCCCCCTATAAAATCTAAAACTATTTATTATTGGGTAAGTAAAGCGTCATGGTTCCTTTCTTGAAGGATACCGCATCCAGATGCCCCATTTGTTTCCGATCTGCAGTGATTAAATGAAGATGAACATAGGTGTCATGATGTGTAAAAATCGTTTGATGTTCCGTAGAAAAAAATCCCACGATAACTACCTCCTCATCTTCAAGTTCATAATTCACCATTCCTTGATGCGCTTCTTGCGGAGAACTTACTTTAGAGCCTTCCGGTAAATTTACAATATGAATGGACGCAGTATCAACCGTTCCTTCCAATTTGAAAAAAAAGGGTCTTGGTGAAGATTTCGTAATTTCATCCAAATAAAGTTCTAAATCTGTAATGTTTTGAATGTGCTCCGGGAGTTTTACTTCATTCCATTCTGGAATAGTTGCATATCCGAAAAAAGGCGCTTTAATATTATAAGTTTCCTCAACGATCATGGTAGAGTCGGAAGACACGAGAGATTGATACGCTTTACCGTCGAGAATAAGAATTTCTCCTCGTAAGTATTCCAAAGGGCCGAGACCGTATAAATTAGATTTATCACTTATGGTGTCAAGAGCGATAGAAGCTTGCAATTCTCCTTTGCGCATAACATTCTTCATTTCACCGACTACGATTACTTGATTGCTGTTTTGTACTTCATTCGAACCACACGAAATCAAAAATATCAATGTAAATCCAATAAGAAATAATTGAAAAATGCACTTTTTATTCATCGTGTAAAATTTAAGTTTCTTAGTCACCGGAAATTAAAATCAAGAAGCAAAAGTAAAATAATATTTAAACGTGATTGACCATATTTGGAAACATTTATTGAAACCAAATTTAGGAATTCTCAGCATACCACCTCTTTCGGTATTGCTCGTCACCAAACCATTTTTGGAATCATAAATATTATACATGGAAGCCGATTATAAATTATTTTATTAACGTTTTTGGAAATACTTCAATTGGTTTTAAACAAAAATTACCACTTTTTCGGTATTGTGCCGGGCGATTTCAGGTCATAGCTTTGTCTCACATACTTAAACAAACGTTTAAAAACCATTTATTAATAACTAAAACCAATTATTATGAAAAAATGTTTTTACTTTTTCTCAATTTTTATCTTATTATGTGCTTTCACTCACGAAGCCTCGGCACAGAGG
>JAAYLC010000173.1 GCA_012522045.1 Bacteroidota bacterium | reverse complement strand
GAGCAACATTCAGCTAAACATTTCCAAACGGTTTTATTTTGCTATTTTGAACAAACTTTCGCAGTATATCGGCACACACACGGATTTTCCCAAGCATGGCATTGAAAATACGTTGATGCTTTTAAATGATGGTGCCACCTTGCCGTTTATCGCCCGTTATCGAAAAGAAATGACCGGCAATTTAGACGAGGTTCAACTGGGTGAAATCATTAAATTAAAAGAACTATTTGAAGCGTTTGAAAACCGTAAAAAGACCATCCTCAAAGCGATAGCCTATCAAGATGCTTTAACTGACGAACTTCGACAGAAAATTTCAGATACCACCGATTTAATTCAGCTCGAAGATTTATACCTGCCTTTCAAAAAATCAAGAAAGACCAAAGCAGATGAAGCGCGTGAAAAAGGGTTGGAACCGCTGGCGAAAATCTTGATGGCACAACGCAAAAATCTTTCCGAATCGGAATTAGCTGCTTTGGCGAAGCGTTTTACAAAAGGAACAGTCGTTTCAGAAAACGATGCTTTGGAAGGTGCGCGTCATATTATGGCTACTTGGATAAACGAGCGAAGCGACATTCGGAATATGCTCAGAAGAGAAATTCAGCGTTCGGGAATTCTTGTAACTAAAGCAATCAGTAAAAATAAAGCGAGCGAAGAAGCGCAAAAATATCGGGATTATTTTGATTGGAACGAACCTTTAAATCGGCTGCCTTCTCACCGCTTATTGGCCATTCTTCGTGCCGTTAAAGAAGAGTTTATCCGTTTGAAAATTGAAATCGACAACGAGCGAGCCATTGAACTTATTGAAAATAAAGTTCTTAAATCCGATGGAGCTGTTTCAGAACAAATAAAAACAGCAATCAAGGACAGTTTCAGCCGTTTGCTTTATCCTGCATTATCCAATGAAGCACTATCGGTTTCCAGAGAAAAAGCAGAAGAAATTGCCATTGAAGTTTTTGCCAAGAACTTAAACCAACTTTTATTGGCGTCGCCTTTAGGAGAAAAACGAGTTTTAGCCATAGACCCCGGATTTCGAACCGGATGTAAATTGGTGTGTTTGGATGCGCAAGGAAATTTATTGTACAACGAAACTGTTTTTCCGCATCCTCCTAAAAATGACAGCCGCGGAGCGATGAAAAAAATCAGTTCCTTGGCAGATGCTTATCAAATTGAAGCCATCGCCATTGGGAACGGTACAGCATCGAGAGAAACGGAGCAGCTTATCAAACGCATTCATTTTAAAAATCAAATTCAGGTTTTTATAGTTAATGAAGCCGGTGCTTCGGTCTATTCAGCATCAAAAATTGCTCGCGAAGAATTTCCAAACTATGATGTGACTGTCCGGGGAGCAGTTTCAATAGGAAGAAGACTGCAAGATCCCTTGGCGGAACTTGTCAAAATCGATCCAAAGTCCATCGGTGTTGGTCAATATCAACACGATGTCGATCAAGGGAAACTCAAAAAATCCTTAGATGCTGTGGTTTCCAATGCGGTCAATAAAGTGGGCGTCAATCTCAATACGGCAAGTGTCGCACTTTTGAGTTATGTATCCGGCATCGGAATAAAACTGGCAGAAAATATTGTGGCATACCGAGATAAAAACGAGGCTTTCGTTTAACGGACAGAACTTTTGGAAGTTCCGCAACTGGGGAAAAAAGCTTACGAACAGGCTGCCGGTTTTTTACGTATTAAAGAGGGTAAAAACCCTTTAGACAATTCGGCTGTTCATCCTGAAAGCTATCCCATTGTTGAGAAAATGGCATCCGATTTAAAAGTTTCGGTTTTTGAATTCATAGGAAACAAGAAACTTATCAATAAGATTAATCTAGAAAAATACATTACGGATACTATCGGACTTCCAACGCTTTCAGACATTGTCAAAGAATTGGAAAAACCGGGACTTGACATTCGCGAAGAAGCAAAGGTTTTTACGTTTAACCAAACTATCAAAACCATTCACGATTTAGAGAAGGGGCAAGTGCTGCCGGGCATTGTCAACAACATTACCAATTTTGGTTGTTTTGTTGACATCGGCATCAAAGAAAGTGGACTGATACACATTTCAAATCTTTCGGATTCTTTCGTTAAAGATGTAAATGAACACGTCTATCTACATCAACAAATTGTGGTCAAAGTACTTGATGTTGACATAGAAAGAAAACGGATTCAATTGAAACTGCATAAGTTAAATCAGTAATTCAAAAAAATCCGCTTAATCTTTTTAATAAAAAAAAAGGGCCTATGATTGTCTTATCGCGTTGGGCTGGTCGGAATTCAAAAGCGTTGAATTTGACAAATAATCCTCATCCGGATAGTAAATAAACAGTGTAGAACCGTTTTTGATTGTATTGACAATGGGTTTTATTTGATGAGGCGGAACGGCAGGACATCCAAAACTTCTGCCCAATCTTCCGGTGCGTTTGATAAAATCTTCAGTCGCATAATCTGCACCGTGAACAATTATTTGTCGTCTTTTGGCATTGTCGTTAAACCCTTTTTCCACACCTTCCATTATTAAAGAAAATCCGACCGAAGCTCCCATATTGGTGTTTTTGGTGATATAGAATCCCAGACTGCTTTGCCAGCTGCCGTCGGTATTCGAAAAATTTCGAGCAAATTCATCTCCGGTATTTCTTCCGTGAGCCACAAACGTGTGGTGCACTAATTCTTGCTGCGAAAAATCAATCACATATAGGCGTTTATTTTTACTCGATTGGGAAAAATCAACAATTGTAAGAATATCCGGATTTTCCAACTTTCCTTGTGCCAAGAGTGAATTGTGACCGGTAAGCGCAAGGTTAAAAACCTCATCCGACAAACCAAAATCTGCTAAATTAAGTTTATGATACACGTTTGATTTATCATCCTTCTTCTTCAAATTTTCTACAACAGCTTCTACGTCTACAACATTATTCGGAAGCTCCAAACCTGCTTTATGAAGGGCAGGTGTAAGAAAAATAAATACGTAAAAAAATAGTTTATGCATTCAGTAGTTTTATAGGGTTATTTCTTTTTCATAACTCAATTTGAATCAAATCATTGTATGGATTCAATAATTTTTATCAAATGCGTCATTTTCAGCTCCTATAATGAAAAAATCATACCAAAATGCGATTATTCTCTAAATAATAGGATATCGGCCAAGCGATCATCCCGTTTGTAAACGTCTTTATAAAAGTTAACCGTTCCGTCTGTATCCACCCAGGCAGTGAAATAACCAATGTAAACCGGAATTTCCCGATCTAAGGTGTACGTTGTTTCTTTTCCGGCGTGCATCGCGGCATCAATCTTTTGTTCGTTCCAATTTTCATCGTCTTGAAGAATGGAAATAGCGAGTTCTCGCGCTTTCGCCACCCGAATACAGCCGTGACTTCTTGCCCGATCTTCATCTTTAAAAAGACTTTTGGCAGGCGTATCGTGCAAATAAATATTGTTGGAATTTGGGAACATAAATTTTACTAAACCTAAAGAATTGTTTCCGCCGGGCAATTGCCGTACCTGTCCGTCATTCCATTCCATATTGCGATCGCGAAGGTAATTTTCATCGCGTTCCATCCCGGGAATGATTTCGTTTTTAATAATAGATTGCGGAATGTTCCAATACGGACTAAAAGCGAGATAGGTCATTTTTCCATCGAAAATTACCGTTTTAGTCATCTCTTTCCCCACTACTACCGATGATTCCAATTCAATTTCCCCATCGCGGTAATACTTCAAATCATAAGAAGGAATGTTTACAAAAATAAATTCATCCGAATTGGTAATGCCGGGAGGAATCCAGCGACAACGCTCCATATTGACTACCAATTTTTTAATGTAAGCTTCTACCGGCATGTTTAATGCCATGATATGGTCTTTGGAAATCAACGTATCCTGATTAAAACCATGTTTTTTTTGAAATTTTAAAATCCCCTCCAACAATTCTTTATCATAGATATTGCTTTTGTTGTTATTTGACAATTCCTCGGTATAGGTTAAACGTTCTCGGATTTGCGGAATTATCATTGAAGTATCGTTAAGTTTTAAACCTTTAAAGTTATCTTCAATCGGAATTTTAGACCAGCCTCCAAGTTCCTGTATTGCGCGATACTTTTTTAAAGTTTCTTTTAAGGTGTAGTAATGACGGAACATCAGGGAATCTTCTTCTTTTTCCTCATCGGCTATAAAAGCATCCAATAACAGGGTGTCGTCTATATCCTTACGCAGAAGCAACCAACCCAAATTCTTTGAAGTCTGCGGATCGATTCCTTTGTAAACATTGTTTAAGTAAAACAAATACAAGCCGGTCATCAACAATTCTGCTTCGGGGTGTGCCTCCGGATTTTTTATTTTCAAAGCCACAATACTGTCCACATCTTGTTGATATGGGAAATCTGCATAAATCCCGTCTTCTTCCAAATCTTTGACACGTTGATAGAGCGAATTGCCGTAATCCATCAATCCGTTTTCGTGAAACCAGATGTAGTGATAATCGTAATACGCATAAATTTCATCATATTTAACTTCATACTCTTGAAGTTCGGAATACGTTTTCAAAAACGGATCAATTTGTATACTATCCAAAGAAATCACACTTACTCCTTTCTCCGTAGTTTCAATTTTTTTCTTACATGATTGCATCAAAAAAGCTCCTGCCATCACTAAAAACAAATAAGTAACATGCGGTGTGATAAAAGTTTTAAAATTAAGGTTGCGGTGTATCATAAAATTTTGAGTTTTTCAATATTCAAGCTGTAAACTTATTTTATTTTTTTAATACAGTCACTGCAATCAAATTAAGTTTATCACATTTTTAACGCAAAACCTCCTGTTCTAGAAATTCATTTTAAACTTAAGTTTCAGAATTAAATATAACAAGCTTCGTTAAACTGATATAATTTCGATTTTTATTATATTTTAAAAAAATTGTAATTTTAGTAGCTTTTAAGCGCTATGAGGACTGAATAAAAAAGCATGATGCACTGGAAAATCAAACCGAAACCGGATGAAACAAAAGTAGCCCAATTGGCACAATCTTTAAATGTAGCGCCGCTTGTGGCTTATTTATTGGTTCAGCGCGGCATAGAAACTTTTGAGGAAGCCAGAGCTTTTTTCCGACCGGATTTAAACCAATTGCACGATCCCTATCTGATGAAAGATATGGACGTCGCGGTAAATCGGATTCTAAAGGCGATAAATCAGAAAGAACGCATTTTAATTTTTGGAGATTACGATGTTGACGGAACCACCGGCGTAGCTTTGCTGTTTGAGTTTCTTCAAAATTTCACCGATTTAATAACCACTTACATCCCCGATCGTTACACCGAAGGTTACGGAGTTTCTTATGAAGGGATTGATTTTGCATCTGACAATAACATTACGCTCGTCATCGCCATTGATTGCGGAATCAAAGCCATCGATAAAATTGCGTATGCCCAAAACAAAGGAATTGATTTTATAATCTGCGATCATCATTTGCCCGGACCCCAACTTCCAAATGCTGTTGCCATTTTAAATCCCAAACAAAATGATTGCAGGTATCCATTTAAAGAATTGTGCGGATGTGGTGTCGGATTCAAATTGATTCAAGCCTTGGCACGAGAAACAGGTTTGGAGTTTTCCAAATTACTTCCTTATTTAGACCTTGTTGCAACTGCAATTGGTGCCGATATTGTTCCGATAACCGGCGAAAATAGAATTTTGGCTTCTCATGGGCTCAATGTTATCAACACTGCCCCGCGAGTTGGATTTCAGGCGTTACTTGAAACTGTTAAAAAGAAAAAATTAACCATCACCGATGTGGTTTTTGTCATTGCACCACGGATTAATGCAGCAGGAAGAATGAAACACGGCGAACATGCTGTTGCGCTTTTGACAGAAAAAAAATTAGAATGCGCCAAACAACAAGCGGCGGAAATCGAAAAATTTAACGCGGAAAGAAAAGAAACCGACAAACAAATTACGGAAGAAGCGCTTTTACAGATTGAAGAAAATAATAAGGATTACAAATTTACGAATGTGGTGTATGGCGAGTCCTGGCATCATGGCGTCTTGGGAATTGTCGCATCAAGAATTACGGAAACCTATTACCGACCCACCGTAGTCTTTACAAAAAACGGCGACTTCTTAGTTGCTTCCGCCCGCTCTATTCGTGGTTATGACATTTATCAAGCATTGGAAAATTGCTCTCCATTTATAGAACAATTTGGCGGACATAACTTTGCAGCAGGATTGAAAATATTAGAAAAGAACTTTATTTCATTTAAAAACACTTTCGAAGAAACGGTTTCCAAAACCATAGACTCCCATTTGTTAACTCCCGAGATAGAAATTGATGCCGTAATTGATTTTACGGACATTACTCCCAAATTTTATCGCATTTTAAAACAATTTGCGCCGTTTGGCCCCGGAAATCGACTGCCTGTTTTTCTTACCAAAAACATTCAAGATACGGGCGGCAGCAGACCTATAGGAAAGGAACACAAACACTTGCGACTGATGATGCGTCAAAAAAAATCAGCGATTCTCAGCGGTATCGGGTTTAATTTAGGACAAAAATATCCCTTGATTTCAAACGATCAATTGTTTTCTGCAGTTTACAGCATTGATGAAAATGAATGGAACGGACAAATTATGCTTCAACTTCGCGTGAAAGACCTTCGCAACTGAATTTTAAACAGTATGTAGTTGTAGCCCCATCGGGAATCGAACCCGAATCAAAAGTTTAGGAAACTTGCATTCTATCCGTTGAACTATAGGGCTGAGACAAGGTGCAAAATTAAAAAAACACCGAATTGCATTGATAAAAACTGTCTGTTTTTATTCGTTTAGCACACTTTCCAACGTTCTCGCAAATTCATTTTCATTACTATAATTATAAAACGGTACCGCGGTCAATAAGTATTTGTCAGAGTGAATTTTTATTGTTTTATGTTCAGCTGGAATTTCATTTAATAATCATATTTTCCGCTTTATCCATTTATACCCTTCAAACCACAAAACGGAAACACAAGCTGTTAAAAACGCCATGCTTAATTGCTCAAAATTCAAGCCTATAAGGTGGAAAAAATCAGCAATTGACGGAATGTAAAGTATGACGAAAAGGAGTACTAAGGTAAGTCCGACAATAAGAGGAAAAAGATTGTTTTTGTATCTCAACGTTTCTATCATGCTGTATTTAAAAGAGCGGTTTGTGATGCTCAACAAAATGTTTGCAAAAATTAAGGTAGTAAAAACCATTGCACGAGTCGTGGGTTCATCGCCTCCATTTTGTACAGTAAATTGATATACAAATAAAATACCCGCCGTAATCATCAACCCCTGAACAATACTTATGCTCAATTCTTTCCAATTTAAAAATGTTTCTGTCATGTTGCGTGGTTTTTGACTCATGGTTCCTTTTTCCATAGGTTCGTTTTCATAAACAATCGAACAGGTAGGCTCCATGATGAGCTCTAAGAAAATGACATGCACCGGTGTAAATATATGCGGATAAACCCATCCCAAAAACAAAGGCAAGGTAACAGTCAGGATAATCGGAATGTGAATCGAAATAATGTATTGTATTGCTTTTTTAATATTTGTATAGATTCTTCTTCCGGCTGCGATTCTGATAACAAGCTTTTTCAAATCGTCATCAATAATTACCAAAGAAGCTGCAGCTTTGGCAATTTCTGTTCCTTTATCTCCCATAGCCACTCCGATATGTCAGCTTTGAGTGCAGGCGCATCGTTCACTCCATCACCCAATATGGCAACCACTTCTCCGTCTTTTTTGAAAGCATTGACCATTTTTAATTTGGCTTCGGGAAACATACGAGTAAACAAGGTAGTTTTTCTGGAAAGTTCGATGAGTTCTTCTTCGTTATGATGAATAATTTCCGCTCCGTTTACCGCAGGAGAATTGTTCAAAATTCCGGCTTGTCGGGCAATAGCGTTGGTCGTACCGGCATTATCACCGGTGATGACCTTCAGTTTGATTCCTCATCATAAATATTTTGAAAGACTTCCTGAATGCCTTGTTTGGGCGGATCGTAAAAAACAGTAAACCTGAGAAAATCAAAATTGAACGCTTGTTGTTGATTTGGAAAATCGTTTCATTTAAAATTTATATGATTAAAGTATTCTCTGAAGCGGAAGGTATATACAGAAGTAGGATTTAAACCAATAAAAAAAGCCTTCATCGCAATGATGAAGGCTTTTATAAGGAGGCGGCGACCTACTCTTCCGCGATATGCAGTACCATCGGCGCTAACGGGCTTAACTTCTCTGTTCGGAATGGGAAGAGGTG
>JAAYLC010000174.1 GCA_012522045.1 Bacteroidota bacterium | reverse complement strand
TTGGGAAAAGAGTTGTGAATTGCTTTCAAAGATTTGTAATTTTACAGAGTTACGTTACAACTAAGGCTTTTATTGGAGTTTTCTTTTTTACGTTGTGAATTGCTTTCAAAGATTTGTAATTTTACAGAGTTACGTTACAACCCTGCAATTGGTGCCGTTGTTTTCTATCGTGTTGTGAATTGCTTTCAAAGATTTGTAATTTTACAGAGTTACGTTACAACTTTCCAAATATAATCAATTCATAAGGCTTTGTTGTGAATTGCTTTCAAAGATTTGTAATTTTACAGAGTTACGTTACAACAATTAAAATTAAAGACAGTTCAATTAACTGGTTGTGAATTGCTTTCAAAGATTTGTAATTTTACAGAGTTACGTTACAACTTTACAAAATCCCAAACGAACGCCAAGCGTGTTGTGAATTGCTTTCAAAGATTTGTAATTTTACAGAGTTACGTTACAACGTATAATCCAGAAGAATCTATTGATATAAAGTTGTGAATTGCTTTCAAAGATTTGTAATTTTACAGAGTTACGTTACAACGCGAGAGTGAACAACACGCCCATAACTTGGGTTGTGAATTGCTTTCAAAGATTTGTAATTTTACAGAGTTACGTTACAACATGGGGGCGAAACTTCAAAATGGAGACTTAGTTGTGAATTGCTTTCAAAGATTTGTAATTTTACAGAGTTACGTTACAACTTACAAATCTGGGAATGCTTATCAACCCAAGTTGTGAATTGCTTTCAAAGATTTGTAATTTTACAGAGTTACGTTACAACTGAATAGGTGCCGTTCCAAGATACTATCGTGTTGTGAATTGCTTTCAAAGATTTGTAATTTTACAGAGTTACGTTACAACCAAGGAATATTAATCTATATCGGAACTGTAGTTGTGAATTGCTTTCAAAGATTTGTAATTTTACAGAGTTACGTTACAACATATTACAAAACCACCAGAGAAACTATTGCGTTGGGAATAGATTTCAAAGATTAGTAATTTTACAGAGTTACGTTACAACCTCTTTTTTATTACTGGTTATCATAACGTTGAAACGTAATTTAGAATTAAAAAAGCGCCTTTCCAAACATGGAAAGACGCTTTTTTTAATTGTTTTATCCTTTTAAAATAACTGTAGTTGTTGAACCGGTTGCGGAATTTCTGTTTCATTCTTACCGTAAAAAAGTTCCATCTGACCAAATTGCTTATCGGTAATGCACAAAATACACACTTTGCCTTCCTTGGGTAAATTATTTTTTGTACGTTTTATGTGAACCTCGGCGTTTTCCCGACTGGGGCAATGCCGCAAGTAAATAGAAAATTGAAACATGGTAAATCCGTCTTCTAATAACTGCTTGCGAAATTTAGTGGCAGCCTTTCGGTGTCGTTTGGTTTCAGTAGGCAAATCAAAAAATACCAATACCCACATAATTCTGTATGCATTAAATCGATTTTGTTCTAACATAAAAGTGGATAACGAATGGTTCGCAATTCACCGATAAAACACTTGTAAAGCGAAGCCGTCGTACTACTGACTGCCACCATCAAAGGACGTAGTTTTTGCATCATCACAACGTCATGAGTGGCTATCTGTAACAAGAACGCTTTGGTTTGCGGTATCAACTCGCACTGATCGGGATTTTCTTCCATCCATCGATACACCATCCAATCCACATACGGGCGATAAGGTTCCATAATATCGTCTGCTAAACAATAGGCATTGTACTTATTTCTGTGAAATATCCCCACCGTAGGATTTAATCCAGAGCTGACCAATGCGCGAGCCACAATGCTCCGCAACACGGCATAGCCAAAATTTAACAAGTTATTCGGGCTTGCACCTTCCCGCTCTCTGGAAAAATTCTCAAAAAGCTGCTTCCAGTAATATTGGGCAGCAATTCCTTCCATATTTGTACTATCGCCCGATTTCACTTGATTGGCATAAATCCCTAACGGCTCATGAGGTTTCTTTAATTTTTTAAGCAAAAGCATCTGCTGACTAATTTTAGCCTCCACCGTTTGCTTCCACAACTGTTTGCGCAAAGGTTCCGAAATATTTATTTGATGTTTAATCCGTTCCGAATGCACCACATGACCACTCATTGGCAACATCAAAGCAAAGGGCAGGTGATGTGCATCACAACTTACAACAGCTACATTATTTCCCTGCAAGGCAACAATCAATTGATGACTGATGGTTATTTGGTAGTTATCAAGCATCAACACCGCTATATCTTCAACCGGGATCGAGCCTTTTTCTTCGCCACTTTCCGGAGCAATTATTTTAAGTTGTCGATTTTTGAGTTTAAGATATGCCGGATTGCCTATGTAAATTGTGCGTTTGAGCATGGTTTTGAGTTTTAATAGTCTAAACTTTGGAAAAGTTATTAGGAAAAAGCTTCTATCAACCGTTGGTTTACCTCATCAATATCAAAACCATAAACATCATCATAGGATTTTTCTGTGGGTATTCCAGCCCACTCGAGCAATTCTTTTTCTTCGGTATTCTTTCGTTTTTTTTCAGAAGCTTCCATCAACTCATAAAATCCCCAAGTACCCCCACAATCTTCTATGGGTGCAGCATTTTCTCCTTTTATACACTTGGGAACCAATACCTCTTCATCGGGTTTCTTTAAAACGGTTATGGTATGAATCCAGTCGTCTCCAAAGTCATAAGTATAACTCATCTTCTTTTTTTGTCCATTGAAAAACTCTGATAAATAGGTTTTTTCCGACTCATATTTTTTAAATCTCGACTCAGTGAAAGCAGCAAAACCGACATCGGCCTCCTCTGGACCAATAGAATCACTTCCGTAGGGAGCACCAAGATTGAATTCATATAAATGTTCATTTTCCCAGTTCATTACACATTGTATAACGATATGAAACTGTTCGAAGTTAAACCTTTCAGGTACAATTACGGTTCGCGTAATCTTTGGTTCGGTGTCGGTTAAAACTATTTTTAGTTTATGCGCCATTATTGTTGCTTTTTTAATTATTGTAATATTCTAAACAGATTTGTTTTTATCTATTATCTGCTCTTTGGTTAATTTCTGAGGCTTTCTTTTTAGTTTTGTTTTGGACATTGTTTTATGCTTTTGAAATATTTCCTAAACGATCAACTTTGAGTTTCCAGCAAACATCTTTAATTCTGACATTCTCAAAATACTCTGTTTTGTTTTCTTGTGAACCGATTAATTTGTTGTTTTTTATGTCTATTCTTTTATCTACTTCTGTTTTGTCAATTTCTTTTGAATGATTTACTGGCCTAAAGTAAACTTTACTTTCAGTATAGTTATTGAAAGCAAAATAATGATCCTCGTTATTATGTTCAATTTTCACTATATCATCAGGAGACAAACTGAATAGGAATTGGTATTCATAATTATTTTCAAAAAGCCTGTTTTCAAAAGGTGGATTTAATCCATTAGTTTTCTGAAAATCTATTAAATCTATAAGGCCTATTCCTTTATAAATTCGTTTTTTCAATTTCTTATTTTCTTGTAAAGTCTCTTTGTCCTTAATTTCATATACGCCAAGATAAAGGTTTGACCCCGCATCATTCACTACATATTGCTTTGATTTGACTGAATCTTTATCTTCTTCATTCAAAGCTCGTTGATTACCAAAACCTCGTGTAATTTTCACTTTGTTGATTGGATTATGAGGTTTATTGTCGTTGAGTTTTATCAAATTTTCTGGTTTATTCATTTCTACGATAGCTTCAGGAGTAAACGCAATCTCTGGATGTTCCTTTATATCATCTTGATAACGTTTTCTCAAATCAATGTCAGAAACCATTTCAATAAAAACATTCAGCTTAGAATAATCACGTTTTTTAAACTGAAAATTATTTACCTTCAAGTGTCCAAACAATTCTTCAATTGTACCAATTTCATTTTCTGCATCATTTACAATTGCTACAAGTTCCTGTTTTTCTAACAAAGCTCCAAAGTGTAAAATAGCTTCGTCAAAAGGAAGTTCAACTGTGTCAAATTGTTTTAGGTGATTGAGCAAAATAGTTTTTGTTCGTCCGACAGTATCTGAAATCGAATTTATTTTTTTACTATCGAAAGAGGTATCTAATGCTGTGCGCAACGTGATTTTATCAACACCATTTATAGTTGTTTTTCCATAAAAGGTATCTTTCCCTAAACTTCTTCGAATTGCCCAATTTTCTTTTTGTCCGTTATCAGTATTTTGTCTTGCAATAGAATTCGGACTATTTTTATAATAATTCACGCGCTTATTGATTACCCGTAGATTTTGCTTGAATGTGGTAATCGTGTTTTGCAAGGCAGTCAAAACCATATTTTTATAATCTTGACCAAAAGTTGCATCTCCTTTGAATTGATAGTTCATTTCAACTACGGTATCCCTACGGGAATTGTCTGCATCTTCTCGCCGTGTTTCTCCAGGCAACATATAATACCAGTTGTTTTCATCTCGCTCATCATCTCGTTTGGTAAATTTTATTTTTCGTTTCAGCGTTTGTCTGTACTTTTCTATCTGTTTTTGCTTTCCATAATTGTCAGACTTGGCGTCAGCGTTAATATTGTTGATGTAATTAACGTGATCTTCTGTACACAACGCAACCACCAGCGCATCTAAAGCGTGATGACGATGATCAATACGTTTAATGTCGTAGGATTCGTCTTTCGCACGAATAGTTTCATCCAAATTACAATCAAAGTAACGAGTTCCATTTTTGGAGGTCTGCCAACTTCCAAATAAGTTGGATTGGGTCAATTCATTTAGACGCATATATCTTGGCGCTACTAACTCAGTCCAAACTTCGTCTAATTTCCAAGCGCGTTTTAATTCTGTAGTCACCATTCCCGTAACAGGAAGTACATTTTTAGAGCGGAACTCGACTTCTCCTGGCTCTCTTACAATATGGCTCAACAATTCCATCGCTTTTCTTGCGATATGGCGGGCACTGTTAAGTTGACTACTTATAAATCCTTTCGGGATTTCTTTAGACAGTAATATCAGCCTTTTAGTTCCCGAGAATTGTGTTTTGACAATATTTACATACTCATCATCCGTACAAACAGGAATACCTAAATAGGATTGTCCTTGCTGAGCTTGAATAAATTCTCTTGCAGTTCTATCGTCCTTTAATTTATTAAGGTTTACTTCTACTACAACCTTGTTGCTTAATGAATTGTTAGTAATAGATGCTTGTGGGAAAATGTGATCTACATTATATTTCGAACCATCAAATAAGTCAGTTAGCTTGATGATCTGACCAGAGTATGGCGAACGATATCCTTGCTCAATCCAAAGTTTATATTTTTCAAAATCTTCTTTGGTGATATGGGATTTTTTGAGGATATCATCGATATCTTTTTTAGATATCTTGGCACCTTTTAGTTCCTCATTTTCGTCGAAGAACTTTCTGTCATTATTCTTGGTATGCTCAGCACCTTCTTCAGCTATTTTCAATCTTTCGAAATGGTCAGGATTTCTGGGATTAGCTTTGAATGGGCTATGCGACAGGTATTCTTCTAAAATTTGCCGCAATCTTTTGTTTTGCGCCTTATTACCAGACATTCGTTTCGTTTCCGCTTCTTTCTCCTTCGCAGATTTCTTAAGTTCTCTTCCAACTTCCAAATGAATTTTTGAAAAGAAATTTGGTGCTCCTTGTCCATAGTAATCCCAAATATCAGCAACCACCTGCATCATTTCTAAAATCACTTTCTCTGCAACTGGATTGTTCAATGAGTGTTGTTTTAATTCTTGATGAAGTTGATTTCGAATATCTTCTGGAGAAGTCCAATACTTCGCTTGGGCTAACTCTGAATGTCTGCCATAAACCAAATAAGATGCTTGTGTCAAATTCAACTGTTGAAAATCATCTGTACTTTGGAAATCTCTAAAAACATTAAACAAGCCTTTCGGGAATGGCAATTCTCCTTTTTGGTAATCGACATTAGTATTTACTACTTTCTCGTAATCGACTTTATCAGTATCATAATCGATATTCTTTATTCTTTTTAAAATTTCTTCTTGTCGTTCAACTAAGCCGTCACGCCATTTTTGGTACCAACTTTCTTTCGCCCAAACATCTTCATATTCCAGCTTTCCTAAACGAATTAAAGGCAATAGTTTTTTCAAGGCTTTTTCCGAATAGGCGGAATATCTTGAAGGAAACTTCGGATAATTTGCAAAGTCAACAATGATTTTTTCTTTGATTTCATCGGCAATTTCAAATCCTTTGAAATAATTATTGAAAAATGTGGTTAAGCTTTTATTGTTGTTTGCAGTACGTTCTTTGTAGTTAACAGAATATAAATAATGCCATAATTCTCTTTCCTTTTGCTGCGTTAAAAATTCCGAATAATTGGCAAAACCACAACGCTTAAAACGGGCAGCAAAGCTTACGCGTGTTTCATTTCCTTTAATTTCTTCGTCTTCAGGAAAATTCCAAGCGTAATTGCTTTCCTTGGGCTTATAATCTATTTTAAACTTCTTTTTACAGTATGCTAAAAACTGTGCTTGATTTAAAGATTTTCGGTTGTTCAATTCGTCAAAAAGATCTTGATATTCTTTTTCAGATTTAAAATATTCTTTGGTAACGTCTTGGTTTGTTAACTTTTTACCATCAATCTCTTTTTCAAGTTGAATCAAACGTAAATTATGTAATTTATCCCAAATCCTGAATTCCTGAAAGTAAGGATGCGAAGCTGAAACGACTTTGATGTAAACAGGCTCTTTTTTGTCTTTAAGTTCTCCCGTTTCTATATCAACTTCTTGTATTGGTTTGCCATCTTTATCCTCAACAATTTTCCAATATTGAACTTCGTATTTACAATTTGCTATTTCAGACTTCTTACTTTTTAAGGGTCTTTGATACATGAGAATATCTTCGACCAATAAATGCTGAATGGCATCTTTGTTTTTTAACAAAGCATCTTGATGATTTTTATTTTTTGGATAAAGCGTTTTAACACACTGTTCAAAGATTTCTTTATCTCTCAAACTCGTATGAAAAGCTTGTTGCGTGGAAATAATTTGCTTCAACTCTTCTCGATAGAAATCCCTATCCACCACCTGAAACATTCCACCGATAATCTTTGTACGACTTCCTGTTTTAGCATCGTTTTTCAGGACATCATAAATTCTGGGCGAGATATAGCTTTTGGCACTGCCGTCACTATTCAAGTAGCCTTTTTCAACATTAAAAGAAAGGGCTTCCTTTTCGGTTTTCTTTTTAAGTAATGTCCAATCATTCGATTTGTCGCTCAAATCGGGCTCTCTTAATTTCCGTTCTTTCCCTTGTTGAGTTTTTAAATTACCTTGATAGTCATAAACAGTTTCTACAATGTAGTCATAAGACTTATTCAATGCGTTTTTATACCTAAAAGTAAAATCTTTAGGCTGTTTTGTTTCTTGCCAGCCATTTTGATAAGTTAAAATGTATTTGTGTTTGCCGTCTTCTTTTTCGTAATGAACATCTTGAATTTCCAATGGGTAAATATCAACAACTGTAAATTCAGTTTTTTTATAATCGGTATTGCCTTCTTCATCAACTTTAGAGGTTTTGACAAGTTCTTTTAAATCATTTTTAAAGGTCATTTGAATATCAGAATACTCTTGATAGATGAAGTTATCATTCCCATCCAAATGCACTTCATAAAACTGCTTGCCGGCTTTGTCTGTTTTAGGAATTACTTCTTTTACCCGTAAATCCAATTCCTCAATAATTTCCCCTTCTTTTGTTGATTTATCCTCAACTTCCGTCTTCTCATATCCTCTTTTCTGATTGTAGCTCAGTAATACCCAAGCCAATTCCTCTAAACTGATTTTTTCTGATAGTGCCTTTTGACGTAAAAAATACAAAGTCCAGTCATAAGGAATTCTGCTTTTCTTTTTATTCTCTATGCCAAGTTCATCAAGCATTTCCTGATAGCTATCTTTGAAAAGAAATTCTGCTTTCTTTCCAACTTGTTTTGGAAGATATGCCAGCTTCGGTTCTTTGTTTTTCTTAAACTTACCACTTTTCTCGCCCTTGTCATTAGAGAAGTCTATCTCCAATTTGTAATGCTTCGGAAGAGCATCCAACAAATCAAGAACTAAGTGCAAACGATCTCTACGGAGTAAGTAACGTTCATTCAGTCTTCGCAGGCCTCTATCTTCAGTTCTTTGAGCAGCGGTACTTTTGATTTTTCCACCTTCTTTAAACTTTTTCACTTCTCCAGCATCCATCGGTAAAATGCGAGATCCTAAGCCGATGATTTTTACAGTTTTATTTTGGTGATCTACTTCTATCAACGCCCATCCAATTGAGTTGGTTCCTAAATCCAATCCTAAAATTCGTTTCATATTTAATTGCTTTTTAATTAGTTAGAGGGGGAAGTTTTTCTTACAGCGAACTAATATATGAAATAATTAACATTTTTAACTTTGTTTTGATAATTAAATTTTTTTACTTATATTTGTATTACAAATCTTAAAGCAATTCACAATAAGGATTATTCCGTTGTGAAAACATTTACTACGGGGCAAGACTACATGTTAAGCCTCGTTTTTATTTTTATAGCCCCCCAAACAAAAAAACCTCCTTTAGGCGGACCCAAAGGAGGTTTTTTATAAAGTATTACTTTTAAACTATTTACTTTTTTTCAGGTGCATTTAGTTGCATTGTTTTTTCCATGGAGATGGCAGCTTTTTCAAACTTTACGCGCCCGGCTCCAATGTCGATCAAACAGGTGCCGTCATCGAAAATATCGATTAATTTTCCATGAACGCCACCGATGGTTACAACACGTATCCCTTTCGATAATTCGTTAATAAACTTTTTCTCTTTCTTTGCTTTTTGCATTTGTGGACGTATCAAAAAGAGATACATAACCAAAAACAACAAAATAAGCGGTAAAAATCCTGAAATGCCTTCCACGTATCGTATTCTTAAATATTAATAATCTTAATTAGTTGAAGTCGCCGAATTCTGAGGAGCTACAAATGCTTTAATTCGCAAATGCTCGGTTCCTTTTTCAGTATTCGCTGTAATGGTTACTGTTTTGGTAACTTGGTTTTGACCGCTTCCGTCAAATTTCACCAACAATTCTCCTTGTTCTCCGGGAGCAATCGGGGTTTTGGTCCACGTCGGAACGGTACAACCGCAGCTGCTTCTTGCATTTACAATAGTTAAAGGCGCATCTCCGGTGTTGGTAAATTTGAAAGTGTGCTCCACATGGGTTCCTCTTTCAATGGTTCCGAAGTCAAATTCTGTTTCCTCAAATGTCATTACAGGAAACTTTCCCGCATCAGCTTCTTTTTCCGCAGTAGCGGTAACGTTCTCTTCATTTACTTTGTCTGCTGCGTTGTCCTTGCAAGAATAGAGTGCAAATACAGACATCAATGCCATTAAAACGATTCATTTTCTCATGATATTATAGTGTTTTAGTTTTCAGAAGTGTCAAAAGTAATCAATTTTATTTTTCCTGCAAACCGCGCCCAACTTTATTTAATCGCTTTTGAGCCGTGAATTCTTTCACTACTTTGTCCAAAATTCCGTTTATGAAAATTCGGCTTTTGGGCGTGGAATATTCTTTGGCAATTTCCAAGTATTCATTGATAGTCGCACGAACCGGAATCGATGGAAAAAATAAAAATTCGGCAATTCCCATTCTCAGGATAATCATATCAATCTCAGCAATACGGTCTTGATCCCAATTTGGAGTTCTTCCTTTTATTTCCTCGTTTAGCAATTGCTCATTTAAAATTACTTTGCGTAAAAGCTCAACCGAAAAATCGCGATCGTCTTCATGTTTATACAATTCCGGAACCAAGTATTGTGTCATATTTTTCGAATTGATTTTTTCCAAAGTGTTTACGATAACTGTGTTTACAATCGGAAAATCGTCAATCCAAGTCAACCGTTTGTCTTCCAGATAATCGTATAGTTTGTCATTGGGTGCAACAACTTCTCGGTAAAATTGCAAAACAAACGCACGGTCTTCTTTTAAAGTCGGTTTTTGGATGTCGAGATACTCCTGATACCATGCTTTCTCTTTTAAATCATGAAAGAGGATGCTCACATATTCTGAATCAAAACTCCAATAATCCAGTTTCCTTTTTTCGATGAGCTCATTAAAGGTGGTGTTATCAGCGATGTAGCCTACTATTTTATTGTTTATAAAATTTAAACTTGGATTTTTTTCTGTTTCCGTAGCAAGAAATTTCTGACTGGAACGCTCCATATACTCCTGAGCCTGATCACGTACCGAAACAATCAGCCGCAACAGCAGGCTGTATAAATCGCTCATCTGTTCGATGCTGTAGTTTAAAAATTTTTCTTGGGTTTCCAGCTCTCGATTTATAGATTGATTATAAGCATAAACCGATTGCATGACCTTGATGCGAATGTGTCTTCTTGTTAACATAGAATTGTAAAAAAACCTATTAACGTCCTTGTTCTTTTCTCTTGGCGTCAATTCGATTTTGTGCCACTTGAAAAGCAGCTTGATAAGTAGTTATATTATTTTCTTCGGATTGTTTAAGGATTTCGAGAGTCGTGTTGTAAATATTTTCGGTTCTCCGCATAGATTCATCCAATCCGTAATTGTGAATTTCACCATACACATTGATAATTCCACCTGCATTAATCAAAAAATCAGGCGCGTAAACAATTCCTTTTTGGCGTAACATTTCACCGTGTTTGTGTTCAACGGCAAGTTGGTTGTTGGCTGCTCCGGCAATTACTTTTGCTTTTAGCATGCCTATGGTTTTATCGTTTAAAGTGGCTCCGAGCGCACACGGCGAATAAATGTCCATCGGTTCATCATAAAATGTGGTTCCTTCGTAAATGTTCACATCATAAGTGTCGCGAATCATTTCCATACGTTCTTGGTTGATATCACTGATAAAGACTTCGGCATCTTCTGCTTTTATCTTTTTCACTAAATTTTCACCGACATGACCCACTCCCTGAACATAAATTTTTCGCCCTTTCAAATTGTCTGTTCCAAACGCAAATTTTGCCGCAGCTTTCATTCCCATATAGACGCCATGAGCCGTGATGGGCGAAGGATTTCCTTTTCCTCCTTTGGCTTCTGAAAGTCCGACCACGTGCGGGGTTACCGTACGAATCAGATCCATATCATCGGTTTCCATTCCCACATCTTCCGCAGTAATGTAATTTCCGCCCAACGAATGGACAAACTCCCCGAACTTCAACATCAGTTCCGGAGTTTTGTGTTTTTTGGCATTTCCTATAATCACCGCTTTCCCGCCACCGAGATCCAAACCGGTTACAGCACTCTTGTAAGTCATCCCGCGAGACAATCGCAACACGTCATTCAGTGCTTCTGATTCACTTTGATAATTCCACATTCTGGTACCTCCCAAAGCAGGTCCCAAAACCGTATTATGAATTCCGATTATTGCTTTTAAACCAGTATCTTTGTCAAAACAAAAAACAACTTGTTCGTGATTATCAAAAGAAAGCTGACCAAACACGGGACTTATTTTTTGAAGGTCTTCTCCCTGAATTGTCTCAGTAGTCATATTCCGATTGTTTAAGAAAAGTATTATAAAGGGTACAAAAGTAAGCGTTTGATAATGATTGTACAAAGGAAATTCTTATATATTACAACTGATTAAAAAGACCCTATGCGTGAATTACGATATTTAAACTCCTATTTTCTAAGATATAAAGGGCGTCTTTTCCTGGGAATCGTCATTACAATCATAGCAACCGTATTTAAACTTGTCGTCCCTCAAAAAATCGGGGATACGGTAAATATTGTCAAGCAATATACCGATGGCGAAATTTTAGACATAGCATTTGTCAAACAGCAAATACTGCTCAATATTGGAATCCTTTTAGGCGCTGCATTGCTCTCCGGGTTTTTTACTTTTCTGATGCGCCAAACTTTTGTCGTGATGTCGCGTTTTATCGAATACGATTTAAAAAATGTCATTTTTCAACATTATGAAAAGCTTTCGTTGAGTTTTTACAAACAAAATCGCACCGGCGATTTGATGAACCGAATCAGTGAGGATGTTTCACAAGTTCGCATGTACACCGGTCCCGCCTTGATGTACAGTCTGAGCACAATTACGCTTTTTATCGTGGTCATCAGTTATATGTTTTCCAAAGCCCCGGTACTGACAATTTATGCCATTGCACCGCTTCCAATCTTGTCGATTGTCATTTATAAACTGAGTGTGATGATTCACAGACGCAGCACCATCGTACAACAATATTTGTCAAAACTCACTTCGTTTACTCAAGAAAATTTCAGCGGAATATCCGTAATTAAAGCGTATGGAATTGAAAATCGCATTGGTGCCGAATTTCAAACCTTATCGGAAGGCAGCAAAGAAAAAAATGTCGATTTGGCTAAAGTTCAAGCACTTTTCGGCCCCTTGATGATGTTGCTCATCGGAATCAGTAATATTTTGGTGATATACATCGGCGGCCAACGCTATATCAATGGACAAATTGAAGACATCGGAACGCTTGTGGAGTTTTTGATGTATGTAAACATGCTTACGTGGCCGGTAGCTGTTGTTGGGTTTGTCACCTCGATGGTACAACGCGCGGAGGCTTCACAAAAACGTATTAACGATTTTCTTCAAACCGAACCTGAAATTAAGAACGAACAACCCGAAAGCACGCCGATCGTCGGAAAAATAGCTTTTAACAACTTGAGTTTTACGTATCCCGACACCGGCATCCAAGCTTTAAAAAACATTTCGTTTACAGTAGCACCCGGAGAAACATTGGCAATTATGGGCAATACCGGTTCCGGAAAGTCGACGATTTTGGAACTCATCGGTCGGTTGTATGATGTGCCGGATGGCATGTTGACGATTGACGACAAACCGATACGCTCGTTAAATTTGGACGATTTGCGCAACAGCATCGGATATGTTCCCCAGGATGCTTTTCTATTCAGCGATTCAATTAAGAACAACATCCGTTTCGGAAAAGAAGATGCAACCGATGACGAAGTAATTGCCGCAGCCAAAAGCGCTGTGGTTCATGACAACATTCAAGGGTTCTCGAAAGGGTATGATACTGTTTTGGGCGAACGCGGAATCACGATGAGCGGCGGACAAAAACAACGGATTTCCATCGCACGCGCACTGATTAAAGACCCTCAAATTCTTTTGTTTGACGACAGTCTCTCTGCAGTGGATACGGAAACCGAAGAACAAATTTTAAACAACTTGATGACCCTGACCAAAGACAAAACGACAATTATCGTAGGGCATCGTATTTCGTCGGTAAAAAATGCAACGAAAATCATTATTTTGGAAGACGGAAAGATTATTCAAGAGGGCACGCATCAGCAACTTGTTGAAAAAGAAGGATACTACAAAGAACTGTACACAAAACAACTCATGGAAAAAGAAATGTAATTTACTTTGGTCGATTTAGAAATTTTTTAGATTTTTGGCAAAACAACAGAAAAAACCAAAAATTTATTATGGGTGACAATTTTACTATGGAGCAAGAAGAGATTTTTTCAAAAGTTATGCGTGCAGGAAGACGTACTTATTTCTTTGATGTGCGCGCTACGAAAGCCGGTGACTTTTACTTGACAATCACAGAAAGTAAAAAATTTACTAATGATGACGGTTCCTTTCACTACAAAAAACACAAAATCTATTTGTATAAAGAGGACTTTGAAGAGTTTAAAAATGTGTTAACCGAAATGACGGATTTCATCATTGAAGAAAAAGGTGAAGAAGTAATCAGCGAACGTCATCAAAGAGATTACAAGAAAAACGAAGAAACTGTTGAAAATCAAACCGCAACAAACTCTTCCGATTTTACTGACATTGACTTTGAAGACATTTAAAAATTCACGTGATTTTTAAGAGTCAATCCGTTTCATCTTAAAGATGAAACGGATTTTTTATTTTGGTTTAACCTATCCGAAGTCCATTTTGCACCGGCGCTCCCGGTTCGAGAAGGATGACATCAGTTCCGTTTACAACTCCTAAAACCAAACATTGACTTTTAAAATTGGCAATTTGTTTTTCAGGAAAATTGACAACGGCAACAACCTGACGGTTTAACAATACTTCTTTTGAATAACGGGTTGTAATCTGTGCCGACGATTTTCTGATTCCAATTTCAGAACCGAAATCAATAGTCAGTTGATAAGCCGGTTTTCGAGCTTTTGGAAAATCATTTACTTCGATGATTGTTCCAACCCGCATTTCAATTTTTTCAAAATCTTCCCAAGTTATTTTAGTTGTCATGCGTAACATTTAACCGTTTCAACATAGCTATCGGAACTTGATCTTCCGTTCCGCTGTAATTGTCAACCAAAATTCCTTTGGTGCCGTCTTTTCCTTCAATGACATACAGAATGGAGTTGTCATCAGGATTGCTCATCCCTTCATATCGATACACCTTTACCGCTTCAAAGGTACCTGCTTCCCATTTTCTCTTTAATTCGTCATCACTGCCTTGTTTCAATATATAATTAAAATCGGTCGTATATCCTTGTTTTTGCAATTCGCGAATGGCATCAGAAAGTGTTGGATAGGATTCTTTCATAATTATAAAGATTTTAAATTTTTCTCTAAAATAAGAAGTGTCCCGTTTTCTCCCTTTCGCTTTATAATATATTTAATATAATAAGCCGCTTTCCACGGTCTAAAAAAGCCAATATCCTTAACCTATAAAATTTGTATTTTTGCAGTTTAAAAAATAGTTTATTATGGCACGTACAGAATCAACGATGCTTCCGTTAGGGACGCCTGCACCAACATTCACACTGACAGATGCCGTTACCAACAAAAAAGTAAAGTTAAGCGATGTTCGCGGAACCAAAGGAACGGTAGTAATGTTTATCTGCAATCATTGTCCGTTTGTCAAACATGTAAATGAAGAATTGGTACGGATTTGCAATGATTATCGGGTGTTGGGCTTCGGATTTGTAGCCATTAACAGCAATGACATTACGCGCTATCCCGAAGATTCTCCCGAAGAAATGTGGCGAACGGCAAGACGGCTCTCCTACCCTTTTCCTTATTTGTTTGATGAAACACAAGAAGTTGCAAAATCGTATCGCGCGGCATGTACTCCGGATTTTTATTTATTTGATGCCGATTTGAAATTGGTCTATCGCGGACAGTTGGACAATTCCAGACCGGGAAACGGCATTCCTGTAAATGGGCGTGATTTGCGTGAAGCCATGGATAATATTTTAAACAACAATCCGCAGCGGAAAGACCAAAAACCCAGCATTGGCTGCAACATCAAATGGAAAAACCAATTGAGTTGATAAAAAAATCCGTTACTCTAAATTGAATAACGGATTTTTTTTAAACTAGAAATGAAGCTTATTTAACATTCATAAGTTCCACATCAAATATTAAGGTGGCTCGAGGCGGAATGACACCTCCAGCACCGCGATCGCCGTATGCCAACTGTGAAGGAATGACAAACCGGGCTTTATCGCCAACACGCAACAAACCGATTCCTTCATCCCAACCTGCGATCACCTGACCGGCTCCCAACTGAAAATCAATCGGACTGTTTCTTTTGTAGGAAGAATCAAACACAGTTCCATCAGGCAACATGCCTTGATAATGCACAGAAACGGTATTTCCGTTTTCTGCTTTTTTTCCGTCTCCTTTATTTATGATTTTATACAACAATCCGGATGCAGTTTGATCAAATCCTTCAGAAAGTTTCTTTAATTCTTCTGCTTCTTTTTCTTTCATTTTAGCAATGCGCGCTTCGCGCTCCCCGGTAAAAGTTCTGAATGCTTCAATCGCATTCCACTTTTCGGCTTCTTCTCCTTGTCGAATAATTTCCACTTTCTCCATCAAATCCCCTTGCGCAATGGCATTGACAACTTCCTGACCTTCGACCACATATCCAAAAACAGTGTGATTGTTATCCAACCAAGGGGTTTCGACATGCGTAATAAAAAACTGACTTCCGTTTGTTCCGGGACCGGCATTTGCCATGGAGAGTACTCCCGGTCTGTCGTGTTTTAATTCGGGATGAAACTCATCGTCAAAATTGTAACCCGGACCTCCCGATCCTGTTCCGGTAGGATCTCCTCCCTGAATCATAAAATCCGAAATCACTCTGTGAAATTTTAAACCGTCATAATAGGGTTTCCCTTGCGGTCGGGCGGTATTTTCCAAATTTCCTTCGGCAAGCGCCACGAAGTTGCCCACCGTTCCGGGAGTCTTTTTGTAAGTCAATTCGATAAGAACCGAACCTTTTGTTGTAGTTATTTTTGCGTAAATTCCGTTTTGCATAATTGTTTTTTTAATACCTTGCAAAGGTAGTCAATCGAAAAGAAACCGCTTTAAAGACTTTCGGGAAAGAACAATTACAATAAAAAAAGTGGTTTTTGTGTAACAAAATGATTCCAATAGCGTCTTCTTTATAACTGCCTAAAAATCACAAATCTTGAATACCATTTTAACCATCCGAAACCTCACCAAACACTACGGTTCCTTGACCGCACTTAACGACCTCTCACTGACGATTGAAAAAGGAAATATCTACGGATTGTTAGGTCCCAACGGTAGCGGAAAAAGTACCACCTTAGGAATTGTACTGAATGTTGTAAATAAAACTTCCGGCGAATTTGTTTGGTTTGACGGAAGCCAACCCATTGAAGATTCCCTTAAAAAAATTGGCGCCATCATCGAACGTCCCAATTTTTATCCGTACATGACAGCCCGACAAAATCTGGAACTTGTTTGTCAAATAAAAAACATTCCTTACACCACGATTTCCGAAAAACTTGAATTGGTTGGATTGACCGAACGTCAAGACAGCAAATTCAATACGTTTTCATTGGGAATGAAACAGCGCCTTGCCATAGCTTCTGCCCTGTTGAACAATCCGGAAATTCTGATTCTCGATGAACCGACGAACGGACTCGACCCTCAGGGAATACATCATATTCGCGAGATTATCAAAACCATTGCTTCACAAGGAACCACTATTTTGTTGGCATCCCATCTTTTGGATGAAGTTGAAAAGGTATGTTCACACGTAGTCATTTTGCGAAAAGGAAAAAGTCTCTACACCGGTCCAGTGGAAGGGATGTCGGCAAGCCACGGTTTTTTTACGCTTCAAAGTGAAGATATCAATCGGTTGAAAGAAGTTTTAAAACACCACCCGGATGTTCATTCCGTTCAGATTGTTCGGGATTCGGTTCTTTTTTATCCCGATAAAAACCTTACTGCAGCAGAATTAAACAAATACCTTTTTGAAAAAGGCGTCGTCTTATCTCATCTGGTAAAAAGAAAAGAAAGTTTGGAAGAACAATTTTTAAAACTCACCCAACAAAATTAATTTCATGGAAGCAATCCGATTACTTAAAATTGAGCTCTACAAACTTCGTTACAATCGCTCGGCAAAAATAATCTCTATTGTTTATTTTGTGCTTATTACTTTCATTGCATTCATTGCTTCTATCGAATTTAATTTTGGAGATTTTAATTTCCGGGTAGCCGATCAGGGCATTTTTAATTTTCCGTTTATTTGGCATTTTAACACCTATATCGCGGCAATTCTGAAATTGTTTTTGGCAATTGTCATTATCTCGATGATGACCAATGAATACAGTTATCGAACCTTAAAACAGAATTTAATTGACGGACTGAGTAAAAAACAATTTGTTTTTTCAAAGTTTCTGACCATTCTTTTGTTCTCGGCAGCTTCCACAATTTTTGTTTTTATCGTCTCGCTTATTCTCGGACTCATTTTTTCGGATTATACAGAAATCGGAATTATTTTCAGCGGGATGGAATATTTAGGCGCCTATTTTTTAAAGTTAATCGCTTTTTTCTCGTTCTGTTTGTTCTTGGGAGTGTTGGTAAAGCGTTCTGCTTTTGCTTTAGGTTTCTTATTTGTTTGGAACATCGTCGAAACCTTTGTATACGGAATGATGAAATGGCAATTTTTTAAAGATACAAACATCGCCGATACCGTAGCTTCATTTTTTCCGTTAAACGCAATGAGCAATTTGATTATCGAACCGTTCACCAGGTTAGGAGTGATTCAATCTGCAGCAACACAATTAGGCGAAGGATTTACTAAAGAATATCATGTAAGTTTGCTATCCGTAGTTATCGTTCTTGCTTGGACGGCAATTTTTATTTACGGCTCATATTATGTTTTAAAACGAAGAGATTTATAATCACCAACCAAAATTTCAGTAAAATGAAAAAAACTTTATTCTTTATTGCATTGTTGATGTCTTTTTCGGGAATTGCACAAGAACCCGCTCCTTCTGTTTCATTTTGGAATAAATTAAAAACCCATTGCGGCAAAGCTTATGAAGGAAAAATTACCGAAGGAGGCAAAGAAGGCGACGGTTTTGTGGGCGAACGCTTGGTGATGCACGTGCGAAGTTGTGAAGACAAAACCATACGCATTCCTTTTTTTGTAGGCGAAGACAAATCCCGAACATGGGTCTTGACACTTGATGAAAATCACCACATAAAACTTAAACACGACCATCGTTTACCTGACGGTAGCGAAGAAGAAGTAACCCAATACGGCGGAACCAGTTCAAACAGCGGGTTGCCTGAACTCCAAATGTTTCCCGCCGATACAGAAACTGCTGCACTGATACCGCAAGCCGCCACAAACGTTTGGTGGATAACAATTGATGAAAACGAATTTTCCTACAATCTCAGAAGAATTGGAAGCGATCGTGTTTTTACCGTGGTTTTTGATTTGACTAAAGAAGTTGACAGTCCCGGAGCGCCTTGGTAAAATAAGAATCCAAAAAATAGCGACGACTAAACACGAGAATTTTAATCAGATTCTACATTTTTTTTATAGTTTTATGGGCTAAAAACTAATGCAATGAAAATAACCTATTACGGACATTCTTGTTTGGGAATTGAAATTAATGACATTCATATTATCGTAGATCCATTTATCAGTGGAAATCCAAAAGCAGCTTCCATTGATGTGGACAGCTTAAAGGCAGATTACATTATGCTGACTCACGCGCACTACGATCATGTTTTGGATGTAGAACGAATAATCAAAAGAACAAACGCCACAATCATTTCAAATCATGAAATTGTAACGTATTACGGCAACAAAGATTTTAAAGGACACGGAATGAATCACGGAGGCAGTTGGAAATTTGATTTCGGAACGGTAAAAGCAGTTTCAGCCATTCATTCTTCTTCATTTTCTGATGGAACTTATGGTGGAAATCCGATGGGATTTATCATTCAAGCTAACGGAAAAACTGTTTATTTAGCCGGCGATACCGCACTTACTATGGATATGAAGCTCATTCCGATGTTTCACAAATTGGATCTTGCAATTCTTCCGGTTGGCGGAAATTTTACCATGGACATTGAAGAAGCGGTAGTGGCAGCAGCATTTATTGAATGTGACAACATTATGGGAGTGCATTTTGATTCGTTTGAAATGATTGAAATAGATCACGAAAAGTCAAAACAAATTTTTAAAAATAAAAATAAAACGCTAAATCTACTAGGCATCGGCGAACATCTAACAGTCTAAACAACCTCTAAAATATCCCCCACATATTTGAAAAATAAATTATTCTTTGACGTCCAAAAAATTTGGAAAGAAGTAGGAAATTATAAACCTATTGATAAACTTCAGTTGGAAGTTGAGCTCTACAAAAAATTATTAGACATCTTCCAGGTGGGGGATTTCTACTTCTTTATTTTTGCGCCGCCCCTTGCTGAAATCGAATATGTTTCCGATACCATTTCGCGTGTTATTGGTTATGACCGTGAAAATTTCACAATAGAATCAATGATGAATATCATCCATCCGGACGACTTGCCTCATTTTATTGATTTTGAATCGCGGGTAGTGGAATTTAAAAAGAAATTGCCTGCGGATAAAATCATGAAATACAAATCACAATATCCGTATCGCATTCGTAAAGCCGATGGAAAGTACATTTCCATTCTTCAACAGTCCATAACTATTCAGAGCGATGAAGACGGCTCCGTGCTTCGGAATTTTGTGGTACATACGGATATTTCCTCTTTTAAAAACGATGCAAAAATGAGTCTTTCATTCATCGGATTGGAAGGCGAACCCACTTTTCATAATGTGAAAGAAAATACGCCATTAATTCCTTTCAACAACATTTTGACCAATCGTGAAATTCAAATTTTTAATCTTATCGCACAAAATCTTACCACTGCCGAAATTGCCGACATTCTGAATATCAGTATCGCAACGGTAGGAACTCACCGTAAAAACATCCATCGAAAAACAGGAACACATTCGGCTTTAGAGTTGATTAATCACGCAATAGAAAAAGGCTGGCTTTACTAGTACGAAAGCGGAGTTAAAAAAACGCCGTTTATCAAAAGCAATTTCCCGTTTTGCCAGAAAGAACGGAAGGTTACATCGTCCACAAAATAAACCACACTTCCGCGTCCTTTTTTCGCCTCGGCAAATACGATTGAATTCTTCAATTTTTCTTTTGCAGCTTCGCCTGCAAATCCGGAAACATTTTCAACCTCATCACCGATGTATCCGACATTGTAGCCTTTTTCCAATAATTTATACGATTTACTGCCGAGTTTTAAGGAGTAATAAACCTCTTCCATTCCAAAAGCCAACGGATGGGTCGTATCCAATGTTACTTTGAAAATACTGCCGGTAATGAAATCCTTGGTGCTGTGTTTTTCCCTTTCAGCGTATGGAATCAGATTTCCCGTCTTTTCTTTCTCCTTATCTTCATCCTTATTTTTTTTCAAATCATAGCCTTCTTTATCGTTAAATAATTCGATTGCGTTTTGAAAGGCAAGAATTCGACCTCCTTTGGATACCCATTGATCCAACATTTTAAAACTTTCGTCATCTACAAATTTGTAGTTTCCATCAGGCAGAATCAACACATCATAATCGGACCATTGGATGTTAGCAATATGTTTTGTGTGAATTGCAGTAAATGAAAATGCAAGTTCATTTTCAAAAAAATGCCATAATTGACCATAGTTTAAGGAAGAAATTCCATCGCCGGTCAAAATTGCCACTTTTTTATTTTTTATCAAATGAACATATTGCGAGCCGAAATCGGTGAGGTTGTCTGCATAACTGGTTTCGGAAGCATACAATGGGCGTTTGTGTTTGTTGGCGATTGCAATTAGCTTATTGTCAAAATCTTCTAAATTTTTATTGTCACTTCGGGTAATAATCAAACTCCCCCGACCAAACTCACTTCCGCCAAAACTCAATTCTTTTTCAGAAAAACGAACCTTAATGCCTTCTTCTAAAAGGGCTGTCATAAATTGTGCATCTTTTACACTATTCCATTTTGAAAGATATCCGGCAGCATTTTGGACCGGTTGATTTGCCACAAAAGCTGTTTCCTCATTTTCGGCTGTAACCAAACGCGTACTGGCTACGGCATCCAAACCAAAAGCATACGCAAGACTCCACGCCGTAATATCATAAGTTACCGGGGTTGAAAGTTGTGTTTGAGGTTCAAAAAGCACGTGAACCAATTTTCCTTTCGGTTGATTGGTGCTGACTACCAACGCATGATCCGTTTTTAAAGTCATATTTTTTCCTGATTGGTAATGATAACCTCTAACCGTTGCATCGGAAACAAAACCGTAAAAAATTTCATGAATGTCTAAGAGGTTTGTCAGTGCTTTTATATGGTCAGGATTTCCCTGAAGGACAAAACTTTTATATTTCAAATTGTCATTATTGAAAAACTTCTGAAATTCACTGTTTAAGTGCGCTGCATTTTTTGACGCTACTTCAATGGTTGACAATCCGGTAGTGGTATGATGCGCAATACGGTCAATAAGCGTAAGTTCCACTTCTTCATCATTGATAATTCCCAACCCTGCTTTTCCGTGTCCGGCTTGTTCATAAGTCATCCCAATGGCACCGTTGAAAAGCGGATAAGTATCGCCATAACTCGGATAGAGCAAATCAAAACTTTCTCGTGTAAAATAAAGCCAACCTTCGCGGTCAAAGTATTTCGCATGGTTTCTCCCAATGGTATGTTGAAATTCACGTTGCCACGGCGTTAGCATTTCATGATACGGTTCGGCTCCGGGAGCAAAATAATACGGATTGTTTATAAATTGCTCGTGAAAATCAACATGAATATGCGGCATCCATTGGTTATATACTTTCAATCTTTGCTGTGTTTCAACCTGACTTGCCCACACCCAGTCGCGGTTTAAATCAAACAGATAGTGATTGGGTCTCCCCGCCGGCCAGGGTTCGTAATGTTCAGCTGCATCTTGAGAAGCGTTGTAAGGTGTTGCTCTCACTTGGTTGTACCAATTGACATACCGATCTCTACCATCAGGATTTACATTCGGGTCCATAATAACGATGACATTCTCCAAATAATCCGTGTGATTTGTTATCAATTCATAAATGGTATTCATTGCAGCTTCAGTGCACGAAGCTTCGTTTCCGTGTACATTGTAACTCAACCAAACAATGGTTTTATCCGGGGACGCAGCACCGGGCAATAATCCGGCATTTTTTAAATTGGCTGTGCGATGCTGCTCCAAGTTTTTTAAATTTTCTTCCGAAGAAATTACTGCATACGTAAGCCTTCTGCGCTCGTAAGTTTTTCCGTAATCTTGATACCGAACCAAATTGCTTTGGGAGGCGACGTGTTCAAAATAAGCCACCACATCACTGTGACGGGTAAACTCCGTTCCCAATTCATATCCTAAAAATTCGGAAGGAGACTGTAATTGTGAATAGATATTAACAGTAAAAACTATAAACAGAAGCGAAAAAATTCTTTTCATCGGAGGTACAAATTTGGAAGCTAAACTAAAGAAAGATTTTTAATTTAAATACATTTGGCAAAAGTGTCAATTTTTTTTAAGATTAACGTATATTTGCACACTCATGAAAATCAAAAGAATTATTTTTGTCTGATTTTTAAACCCAATATGTCCATCCAAACGCTTTCTTACAAAGACACAGGATACTTCTCAAAGCTTATATGTGATTACTTGGAAGAAAATGAACAGTTGAAACCTTTTTACAATCATTTTCCGAC
Source organism: Bacteroidota bacterium (assembly GCA_012522045.1). Taxonomy (GTDB): domain Bacteria; phylum Bacteroidota; class Bacteroidia; order Flavobacteriales; family Flavobacteriaceae; genus JAAYLC01. The sequence continues at coordinate 21,203 of JAAYLC010000174.1, read as the reverse complement.
ACTTGAGGCTTTCCAAGCGCAAATGGATGAAAAACAGAAAAAAATCCCACTTCAAACACGTCGCCTTCTTGCAAAACGAATCCTTTATCAATATGGAGAGCACACGTTGTCGCAATCCACATTGGCAAATATTGATTTGTTAAAAGAAGAAAACACCTTTACGGTTACCACCGGCCATCAATTGAATTTGTTCACCGGTCCGCTGTATTTTTTGTATAAAATATTTTCGGTCATCAACCTTACAGAACGGTTAAAAAAAGCGTATCCGAACCATCACTTTGTGCCGATTTTTTGGATGGCAACAGAAGACCACGATTTTGAAGAAATCAACCATTTTTATTTCAGAAACAATAAAATTACCTGGAACAGCGAAGCTTCCGGTGCGGTGGGAGAACTCAGCACAGCAGGATTGGAAGCCTTTTCGAGATGCCTTCAAAAAGAATTTGGGCAGAGGGAAAACGGACAAAAACTATCCAAGCTTTTTCAAGAAGCTTACGTAACTCACAAAACCTTAGACCAAGCCACGCGATACATTGCCAATCAACTTTTCAGGACGTACGGATTGGTCATTGTGGATGGGAACGACAAAGAATTGAAAGCCTGTTTTGCTCCTTATGTAAAAGAAGAGCTGGAAAATCGGTTAAGTTTTCACGCGATTACAGAAACTACAAAACGATTAACCGAAAAAGGATATCCCGAACAGGTTCATCCGCGTGAAATCAATTTATTTTATTTGAACAAAAACATCCGTGAACGCATTGTCTATCAAGAAAATCGGTATCACGTTCTCAATACTTCCATTGCGTTCACCAAAGATGAAATTTTGGACGAATTACAAAATTATCCGGAACGATTTTCTCCAAATGCACTTTTACGACCTTTATATCAAGAGGTTATTTTGCCGAATTTATGTTATATCGGTGGCGGTGGCGAACTGGCTTACTGGTTTCAACTAAAAGATTATTTTCATCAGGTGGACGTGCCCTTTCCTATTTTAGTATTGCGTAACTCGGTTTTATTAATCCAACAAAAATGGATTGACAAACTGAATAAATTAAATGTTGCCGTCGATAAATTGTTTCTTTCCAAAGAACAATTAACCACTGACCTCACCTATGAATTGTCGCCGATTCCCATCGACTTTTCGACACAAAAGGAACATCTTCAAAATCAATTTCAACAATTGTATGCTATTGCAGAAATAACCGACGCTTCCTTCCTCGGTGCAGTAGCGGCTCAGGAGAAAAAGCAATTGAACGGACTTAACAAATTGGAAAAACGTCTGCTCCGAGCTCAAAAACGAAAGTTTTCCGATACCATTAACCGCATCCTTTCTATTCAAGATGAATTATTTCCTCAGCAATCCCTTCAAGAACGCCATCACAATTTTTCTGAATTTTATATAGAAAACGGAACCCAATTAATGGATATTCTCAAAGCTGAACTCGACCCTCAGGACTTTAACTTCAAAATAATAACGCTATAAGTATAATTTAAACCCAAATTCCTTCACCATGAAAAACAAAGTTCTTATTCTCGATTATGGTTCTCCCTACACACAGTTAATTGCTCGAAGCGTTCGCGAGTTGAATATTTTCTGTGAAATTTACCCGTTCAATGCACCTCCTGAAGACATTGATTCTTTTAATGCGGTTATCCTTTCCGGAAGTACCGACGCTATTTCCAAGGGCAACTCGCTAAGTCCTCAGATTGCTTCCTTATTAGACAAGGTTCCGGTTTTGGGAATTGCGTTCGGCGCTCAATTGCTTCTGAATCACTTTGGCGGCAGTGTGGAATCGGCTAAACCAATTGACGGATACGGCAAAAAACACTTGAAAGACAATCTTAAAAAAGATTCATTTTTTCAAAATGTCACCGACCTCCAGGTATGGATGCGGGAACAGTACCACAATGTGACGCTTTCTGACCAAATTGAAGCATTGGCACACACCACCGACGATGAAATTGCCGCTTTTAAAATAAAAAATCAAAATATTTATGGCGTCTTCTTTCATCCGGAAATTCATCAGACCAACGATGGCAAACGCATGTTGGAAAACTTTTTGATTCATACAGGAAAATTAGACCCATCGTGGACTCCTGCGTTGTTTATCGAAGAATCCATTCGGGAATTAAAAGAAACTTTGGGAAATGACAAAGTGGTTCTCGGATTGAGTGGCGGCGTGGATTCTACGGTTACTTCCGTGTTACTAAATCGCGCCATCGGAGATAATTTGTACTGTATTTTTGTAAATCACGGTTTGTTGCGAAAAAACGAATTTGAAAACGTACTGCACCAATATAAAGATATGGGTCTGAACGTTAAAGGAGTAGATGCTTCCGACCGTTTTCTGACAGCACTAAAAGGAGTTACCGATCCGGAACAAAAACGAAAAATCATCGGACGGGTATTTATCGAAGTTTTCGATGACGAGGCCCATCAAATTGAAGATGTAAAATGGTTGGGACAAGGAACCATCTATCCGGATATTATTGAAAGCATTTCCGTTGACGGAAAAAGTGTTGCCGTAAAAAGTCACCACAATGTGGGCGGACTTCCCGATTATATGAAACTTCAAATCGTCGAACCGCTTAAAATGCTTTTCAAAGATGAGGTTCGCCGTGTTGGTAAAGCATTGGGAATCCATTCCGATTTAATCGGAAGACATCCGTTTCCCGGTCCCGGTTTGGGCGTTCGAATTTTGGGAGAGCTTACTGCCGAAAAAGTTCGTATCTTGCAAGAAGCAGATGCAATTCTGATTGACAAATTACGTTCGTGGAATTTATACGATGCCGTTTGGCAGGCTGCAGCCATATTGTTGCCGATAAACAGTGTCGGATTAAAAGGAGATCAACGTACGTATGAACGTGTGGTTGCACTTCGGGTAATACAATCGATAGACGGAATGACCGCCGATGTGATTGAATTGCCTTACGCGTTTTTACACGAAGTGAGCAATGCTATAATAAATAATGTGGAAGGCGTGAATAGAGTTGTTTATGACATCAGTTCAAAACCGCCTGCAACAATAGAATGGGAATAAAACAGTTATTATGGTGGTTTATTTAAAAAAATATTTTTTTATCGCTTTGAAGTATTCATTTTATCTAAGTGTTTTTATATACTTCCTCGCCAGTTGCGGTTCTTCAGCCCAACCGATGCAGTATGAAAGTTACTCCGTAAAAGAAGGAGAAACGGTAGCAAGTATTGCCAAAGATTACAATATCTCTAAGGCAACCATCTACAACCTCAATCCGGAATCCAGAAAAGGAATTAAAGTGAACAGCGTGCTCATCCTTCCCGCACGTAAAACCGATTCCGATTCTAAACCTTCCGATGATGCACGTTTTCATCATCACAAAGTTGAAGCCGGAGAAACTTTGTACGGACTTTCAAAACAGTACGAAGTAAGTGTGGATGCTATCAAAAAACACAACAAAGAGCTGTATGACAGAGCTTTAAAAAAAGGGGAAACCATCCTTATTCCAAAAAACCTTCCTGAGGATCCAAATCAATCCGATTTGGATCTTCCCTCAGGAACTCAAGCGTACACCGTTTCTCCAAAAGAAACAAAATATGGCATTGCACGTAAATTTGGCATTACCATCGACGAACTCGAAAAATTAAACCCGCACATCAAAGAAGAACTTCCTGTCGGAACGACTTTAATTGTTCCTGTGGAAGAAGCTGTGGCACAAGGAGAAGTCGATACGGCTTTATACGAACTGTACGAAGTAAAAGCCCGAGAAGGTTTTTACAGATTAAAAACCAAATTCGGAATCTCCAAAGAAGAAATCATCAAATTAAATCCCTATGCAGCTGACGGTTTGAAAGAAGGAATGATTTTAAAAATTCCTAAAAAATCGGTGCTTGAGGAAATACAAGTAGTGAATTTAGAAACTAAAATTGAAAACAAAAAACTCAAGAACATTGCACTGATGCTTCCTTTTCATCTTCCTGACTCGATTCAAGCCGGCGAAGATTTAATTAAAAAAGACCCTACCCTTCGCATTGCTTTAGATTTTTACAGCGGTGCTCTTATGGCTGCGGAATTTGCCAAAGAAAAAGGAATCTCCGTTCAATTGAACATATTTGACACAGGACCAAACGAAAGCAATTTGTCCAACATTCTCAACGGCAACAATTTTGAGAATACACAAGCTGTAATCGGTCCGCTTTTACAAAGAAACGTTGAACAAACAGCACAAAAACTCGAATCGGAAAACATTCCTGTTTTCTCCCCTTTGAGCAACAGAAATCTCAATATGCGTTCTAATTTATTTCAAACAATACCAACGACGTCAGTGCTTCAACAAACCATGATAAACTATTTGCGCCAAAACGGTTCAGACAAGAACATTCTATTTATTTCTGACGGAAAACACAGAGAATTAGTTGAAACTGCAAGTTCAACAATGCCTACCGCAAAAATTATGGTGGTGCGAAACAACTTTATAAAACAAGAAGAAATTCTTCCCCATTTAACTTCCGGCAACGAAAATTGGGTCGTGGTGTCTTCTGACAATCCCATCCTCATCAGCAGCGTGGTCAATACGCTTAACGGAATTTTGGAAACCAAAGAAATCCGCTTGTTTGCGTTGGATAAAAACGATGCTTACGAATGGGATGAAATATCAAACAGTCGTTTGGCACGATTGGAATTTACTTTCCCTTCTGTAAACAAAAATGACGAGGCAAACCGCTCCACAGCATTTTATAAAGAGTATTATAAAAAATATGGCGTTTGGCCAAACCGTTTTGTCACGAGAGGTTTTGACGTAACCTATGATGTCATTTTGCGATTGGCAGCAGAAAAAGATATTTATGAATCTTTAGACCCCGGAATTGAGACCGTTTATACGGAAAACAAATTCCGTTATGATTCTTCTGAATCGGGATATGCCAATCAAGCGGTTTATATTTTAAAATTTACGGACGATTTAAAATTTGAAGTTATAGAATGAGCACATCTAAAGTAACTTATTTAGGCGATTTACGAACCGAAAATTTGCACACCCAATCGGGAAACACATACATTACGGATGCACCAATAGACAATTTCGGCAAGGGCGAAGCTTTTTCTCCAACGGATACCGTAGCCACAGGATTGGCAAACTGCATGCTTACCGTCATGGGAATAAAAGCACGAGAAATGAATATCATATTGGACGGAAGCACCGCAGAAGTCACCAAAATCATGGCTTCCAATCCGAGGCGTATTTCAAGAATCGACATCACCTTACGACTTCCAAACGAAATTGATTTACAGTCAAGAAAAATATTGGAAAACACCGGGAGAACTTGTCCTGTTTTATATAGTTTACACCCGGATATCGAAAAAAACATTACTTTCAATTGGGGATAAATAGTTCCGGGTTTCAATTTATTTACTATGAAGTTTGCTTTGTCCCTTTTTTTATTACTCGCTTTCGTTCAGATGGAAAATAAAATTATTTGGACTGAAAATCAAAAACTCAGCTGGAGTGATTTTCAAGGAACTCCAAATTCGGACTCCCCTTTTGCAGCCAGCACCAACACAGGAATCCATTTTGGGTATTCCTATACTTCAACCTCCGGAAAAATCGAGTTGGAATATCAGGTGGAAAGTTTCTTTAACAAAGATGAATCTTGGTACTTTCCGCATCTTGTAAACGACCACATCTTACAACACGAACAAACCCATTTTGATATTTCCGAACTCCACGCTCGCAAACTTCGAAAACGCTTAAGTCAAAAAAAGTTCTCCAAAGACATCAAAAACGAAATTCATATAATTTATACCCAAGTCGAAGCGGAACGTAAAAAAATGCAACGTCAATTTGACAGTGAAACCAATCATTCTCAAGATATAAAAAAAGAAGCTGCTTGGACAAAAAATATAGCCGCTCAACTCAAACGTTATGAACGCTGGAAATAACAAAGCACTGCTGACCGAACTTGCCAATTACAAAATGCCGTTTGGGAAGTATAAAAACAAGTTGTTGCTGGAGATTCCCGAACACTATTATATCTGGTTTAAACAAAAAGGATTTCCTCCGGGCAAACTGGGCGTGATGATGCAACAAATGTATGACATCAAGTGTAACGGACTGGAAATGATTTTACGTCCTTTCGTCATAAAATAAAAGTTGCTTCCACACAATTCGTTCTTAGATTTTCTTTTGCTTCCATAATAAAAATGTACCTTTGCATCCCGTAATTGAAAAATCATTTAGAGTCATTTTATGGACGATATTAAATACATCTTTGTTACGGGCGGAGTTTCTTCTTCTCTTGGAAAAGGAATTATTGCAGCTTCTTTAGGCAAATTACTTCAGGCGAGAGGTTTTCGGGTCACGATTCAAAAACTTGATCCGTATATCAATGTCGATCCGGGTACACTTAATCCTTATGAACATGGAGAATGCTACGTCACCGGCGATGGAGCGGAAACCGATTTGGATTTGGGACACTACGAGCGTTTTTTAAATCAACCGACTTCACAAGCCAACAATGTAACGACCGGACGTATTTATCAAAGTGTCATAGAAAAAGAACGACGCGGAGAATTTCTCGGAAAAACGGTTCAAGTTGTTCCACACATTACCAATGAAATCAAACAACGCATTCAAATACTTGGGAAAACGGGCGATTATGATATTATCATTACCGAAATCGGGGGAACTGTCGGCGACATCGAATCATTACCCTATATTGAAGCCGTCCGTCAGATGAAATGGGAGTTTGGAGATGACAACGTGTTGGTTATTCACCTGACTTTCATCCCTTATTTATCTGCTGCGGGAGAATTAAAAACCAAACCCACGCAACATTCCGTCAAAACATTGATGGAGAGCGGAATACGAGCAGATATTTTGGTTTGTAGAACAGAGCACGAACTTTCTGATGAGCTCAAAACGAAACTGGCATTATTTTGTAACGTTCGCAAAGAAGCGGTCATTCAATCCATCGATGCTTCAACCATTTACGACGTTCCAAATATGATGTTGGACGAAGGACTGGACACCGTAACCTTACGCAAATTGAAGCTCAATGCGGACAAAGAACCCGATTTGACGCGCTGGAATCATTTCCTAAGTCGGCATAAAAATCCGAAAGCAGAAGTTCGCGTAGGACTCATTGGCAAGTATGTCGAATTACAAGACAGTTATAAATCGATTTTAGAAGCTTTTATACACGCCGGCGCAGAGAACGAAGTGAAAGTTAACTTAGAATTCATTCACTCCGAGCACATTAACGCACGAACCATTGGAAGCAAATTGTCAAAATTAGACGGTATTTTGGTAGCTCCCGGATTTGGAGAACGCGGCATAGACGGAAAAATGGCTGCTGTAAAATATGCGAGAACGCACAATTTACCATTTCTTGGAATTTGTTTGGGGATGCAATTGGCAGTCATCGAATTTGCCCGTAATGTATTAAAATTAAAAGAAGCCAACAGTACCGAGATGAATCCGCAAACGGAACATCCGGTAGTCAATTTAATGGAAAATCAAAAAAACATTCATGCGCTTGGCGGCACGATGCGCTTGGGATCATGGGCATGTCAGCTTAAAAAAGACAGTCTGGCTTACCAAATTTATCAATCCGAAGAAATAGAAGAACGCCATCGTCACCGGTATGAATTCAACAACGAATATCTTGAACAATTTGAGGCATCAGGAATGATTGCCACCGGAAAAAATCCGGACAGCAACCTTACTGAAATCATTGAAATACCTTCACATCCTTGGTTTATGGGTGTTCAGTTTCATCCTGAATACAAAAGTACTGTGGCAAATCCGCATCCTTTATTTGTAGGTTTTGTCAAAGCAGTGCACGAACATCGCATAAAAAGGAAAACAAAATCATAGATAATGAGTTATCTAATTAGAATTAATTACAAACACGCCGAAATTCGGCAACTAAATGAAAGCGAATAAAATCGCAGGGCTATATGGAGCAGAAAAAATTTGACAGCAATTCAATACTAGGTTTCGTATTAATAAGTGGAATATTAATATGGATGTTGTACCTCAACAAACCTACCGAAGAGGAAATTCAAGCAGAACGAGCCAAGAAAGAAGCGGCGGCACTTGAAGCTGAAAAAAATAAAGATGAAGACATTCAATTTTCCGAAGCTGCACCCCGGTTTACATCTGAAAACGCACAAGATTCACTGGCTTTTGAACAATTGCGAAATCGACTCGGATCTTTTGCTTATTCTGAAACAACAGATGCAGCACAAGACCATGAAACCATTCTTGAAAACGATGTACTCTTTTTAAAAGTAAGCAATAAAGGAGGATACATCACCGAAGCGCGATTAAAGCAACATACACGCTACGATTCCATCCCGATTTACTTAATTCGCGATAACAATTCATTTTTAAACCTCCGATTTGGTGCAGAGAATCGGACTTTAAATACCCGAGATCTTTATTTTGAACCTGAGTTATTCCAAAACGGGGAGGATCATATTTTATCGATGAAATTAAAAGCTTCGGAAAATGCCTATATCGAATACAGATATACGCTTCATCCCGGCGAATATATGATGGATTTTGGAATTTCCAGCCACGGGTTAGACGGCATTCTTGATTCATCGCAGCCGATGGAATTGGAATGGGAACTTACCGGATACCGTCAGGCAAAAAGTATTTCTTATGAAAATCGATACACCCGGTTGACCTATGAATACGAAGGAAACAAACACTCCAAACTCTCTCCGAGCGGCAACGATTCTGAACAGCGAAGAGATGTGAGCTGGATGAATTTCAGACAGCATTTCTTTAGTTCGATGTTTTTGACCGACACTCCTTTTAAAGAGGTAAATTTCAGCTCTGAAAATTTGGTACACGATGAAAAGGTCGATACGGTTTTCACTAAAAAATACAATGCCAAAATTTTATTGGAAGCAAAAAACGGTCGTCTTGCATACGATATGAATATGTATTACGGTCCGACAGATTATCAAATCTTCAAAAAATACGGTCGCAATCTGGACAAAGCAATGCCTTTGGGCTGGGGAATTTTCGGATGGATTAACAAATACATCATTATCCCTGTATTTGGATTTTTAAGCAGTTTTCTTCCTGCAGGAATTGCCATCATCGTTTTAACCATTTTGGTCAAACTGGTGCTTTCTCCGGTGCAACACAAGCAATATCTGGCTCAGGCAAAAATGAAAATTCTCAAACCGGAAATGGATGAAATCCGTGAGAAATACAAAGGAAACCAAATGAAGATTCAACAAGAAACCATGAAACTTCAAAACGAAGCAGGCGCCAGTCCGTTACAAGGTTGTTTGCCGGCATTGCTTCAGATTCCGGTGTTCTATGCGTTGTTTACCTTCTTCCCTACGGCTTTTGATTTACGTCAAAAAAGCTTCCTGTGGGCAGATGATTTATCCAGTTACGATACCATTCTCGATTTGCCGTTTCACATTCCGTTTTACGGAGATCACGTGAGTTTGTTCCCGATATTGGCATCCATCGCCATCTTTATTTATATGATGATGACCACCGGACAAACCATGCAGCAACAACAGCAACCGGGAATGCCGAACATGAAATTTATCATGTATTTGTCGCCGCTCTTTATGTTGATTTTCTTTAATAATTATGCGAGCGGTTTATCACTCTATTACTTTGTTTCAAACTTGATTACTATTGGAATTATGCTGGTTATTAAAAACTTTATCATTGATGAGGAGAAAGTTTTAGCCAAAATTGAGCGTAAGAAAGCACAGCCAAAAAAACGCAACAAATTCCAGCGAAAAATGGCTGAAATAATGGAACAAGCGGAACAACAGAGACAACTGCAAGAACAACAAAAACGCAGAAAAAAATAAATCTATCGGAAATATTTTAGTTTTTCATCATAGCAATAAAAAAGTATCGGGATGCATCGGATTTGTATTATTCTAAGCTTTCTTTTTTGGATGCATCCTGTTTTTTCACAATCCGAATACAACCAAACGGACGCTTCCGACAGACGGCATGGGGTTTGGAGACAATATTATCCAAACAGTACGCAGCTGCGTTACGAAGGCACTTTTCATCACGGGAAAGAAACCGGAACGTTCAAATTTTATTGTCCGGATTGTGGGGATCAACCCAATGTCATTAAACATTTTGACTTAAATTCCGAACTGACGGATGTTACATTCTACGAAAAAGGAAAACGCGCCGCTCACGGAAAAATGAAAGACAAAGATTTTGTCGGAAAATGGATTTATTATCATAAGAATTCCGATAAGATAATGATGGAAGAAAATTATAAAGACGGCGTATTACACGGGAAAAAAAGCGTATTTTATCCCAATGGAAACCTTGCCGAAGAAATTCATTACAACAAAGGGATTAAAGAAGGTGCCAACAATTATTATGCACCCGACGGCACTTTGCTCAAGAATCTTAATTATCACAAAAATCATCTTCACGGGAAAGCAGCATACTTTGATGCCAAAGGCAATAAAATCAGCGAAGGAAGTTACAAAAACGGTTTAAAAAACGGACTTTGGCGTTATTATGAAAACGGAAAACCGACCAAAGAAGAACAATTTCCGAAAAAGCATTAATTTTTCCGTAATTTTGTAAGGTTGCAGCCTTTATCGCTACTTATTTAAGGCAGCACATACTTTTTTAAAACCATTTTGTTTATGAAAGCTAAAAAAAGAGTTGTTGTCGGTCTGAGCGGTGGAGTAGATTCCAGCGTTGCAGCTTATTTGTTACAGCAACAAGGTTATGAGGTGATCGGACTTTTCATGAAAAACTGGCATGATGATTCTGTTACTATATCCAACGAATGTCCGTGGCTCGATGACAGCAACGATGCCATGTTGGTAGCTGAAAAACTCGGAATCCCGTTTCAAACAATCGATCTTTCCGAACAATATAAAGAGCGAATTGTAAATTATATGTTTCGCGAATACCAAATGGGAAGAACTCCCAATCCCGATATTTTATGCAATCGTGAAATCAAGTTTGACGTTTTCATGAAAATTGCATTGTCGCTTGGTGCCGATTATGTCGCAACGGGGCATTATTGCAGAAAAAGAACAATTACGAAAGACGGCAAAACCATTTATCAATTACTTGCAGGAAAAGATACCAATAAAGACCAGTCGTATTTTTTATGTCAATTATCCCAGGAGCAATTGGCAAAAACGTTGTTTCCTGTGGGTGAATTACTAAAATCCGAAGTGCGTCAAATTGCATCCGAACAGGAATTGGTCACTGCCGAGAAAAAAGATTCCCAAGGATTGTGTTTTATCGGAAAAGTCAGACTTCCCGAATTTCTTCAACAAAAACTAAAACCTAAAGATGGTGTTATCATTGAAGTTCCTGCTTCCATTTCAAAATTTTCCACGCAGCAAACCGCTGTGGCTTCAAAAACAGAAATGTTAGAAAATTTGGTAGCCAAACATCACTATACTGAAGATGACGGGAAAATTGTAGGCAACCATTCCGGAGCACATTACTTCACCATCGGACAACGAAAAGGCTTGGCCGTGGGCGGAACAAAAGAACCGCTTTTTATTATCGGCACCGATGTCGAAAAAAATATTATCTATACCGGACAAGGGAAAAATCACCCGGGTTTGTACCGCCAAGGTCTTTTTATAAGAAATGAAGAAGCCCATTGGATCCGTGAAGACTTGCGACTTCAAGAAGATGAAGAAATGAAAGTTATGGCGCGAATTCGATACCGACAGCCTTTAGAAAAAGCTACTTTACATCAAACTTATAACGGGCTTTATCTTATCTTTGATACTCCCCAATCTGCAATCACCGAAGGGCAATTTGCAGCTTGGTATCAAGGAGAGGAATTGTTGGGAAGCGGAGTAATCGCTTAAATAAACCTACAGCACTTTTCTACTGTTTATTTTTTATAATTTATCAATTTAATTGCGTGATAAAAAAGATTTTACTCCTACCTCTGTTATTGTTTGTAACAGTGCTATCGGCACAACAACGTGATGCGCTTGTCTATTTTAAAGACAAAGACAATGTAGCTGCCGGTATTGCCAATCCGGGCACCATTCTTTCGCAGGAAGCCGTATATCGGAAAGCACTTCACAACATTCCTATTGATGAAAGAGATGTCCCGTTGAATGAAGCCTATAAAACTACTGTTTCAAATCAACCCGGAATTACTGTATTAGCGAAATCCAAATGGCTGAACGCCGTGTATGTGCGTGGTGCCGTAAAAAGCATTCAAGCACTCTTAAATTTGTCTTTTGTAGCTGATATTGAATTTATGGACGCTTCTTTAAATCGCCCTTTTCAACCTTTAAAGACCTATGATAAATTTAATCTTGAAAAAACATTGACGAAATACAATTATGGAAATGCGTTAAACCAAACCACAATGATTGCCGTGGATGTGCTGCACGACCACAATTATGAAGGCGATGGAATTACCGTAGCATTTATGGACAATGGCTATCCGAATGTTCTTATAAACAGAGCTTTTGCCGAAATGCGTCAAAATAACAGGCTTTTAGGATATTACGATTTTGTAAATCGCACCGTGGATTATAACGGTTCGGGAAGTCATGGCGCGCATACCTTAAGTACAGCGGCAGCATTTTTAGACGGAGAATTTGTCGGAACCGCACCGGAAGCATCCTATTACCTTTTTATCACTGAAGATGGCAGCCAAGAATCTCCGGTAGAAGAAGCTTGGTGGGTTGAAGCCTTGGAACGTGCGGACAGTTTGGGAGTTTTTGTTACCAACACTTCCTTGGGATATCTATCTTTTGACGTTCCCCAATACAATTATCAATATTCCGATTTAGACGGACAAACCACCTTGAGCGCGCGTGGGGCAAACATCGCTTTTGAAAAAGGGATGATCAATGTGGTTTCTGCAGGCAACGAAGGCTCACAATTCGGGTATATTACCACACCCGCCGATGCGTTGGGTGCATTTACGGTTGGTGCTGTCGATGAATTTGGAAATCGTGCTTGGTTCAGTTCTCACGGCCCTTCATACGACGGTCGCCTAAAACCCGATGTAATGGCTCAGGGTGAATTCGCTGCAATTGTCGATAAGGATGGAAATGTTAATTATTCTAACGGAACATCATTCAGCGGCCCTATTATTGCCGGAGCGATTGCTTCCTTGTGGGAAGTTGCTCCCCATTTAAAAAATGACGTAATCATGCAAGTAGTTCGAGAATCAGCGGATTTATACAACAATCCGACGGCTCAAATGGGATATGGCATTCCGAATTTTGCAGATGCGTTGACACAAGTTCAGATTCTAAATACCGAAGAACATCTTCGTAAAGAATTGTTTGCCATTTATCCCAATCCTGTAACAGATTATTTTAATATCTCCTTTCCTGAATCCATCTCAAAAGCTACAGTGAGCATATACAATATTTTAGGACAAAAACTTTTAGAAAAAGAAATTACTCAAACCGGAAATAAAGTACGTATCGAACACCTGAATTCGGGTGTTTATTTAATATCCATCCATGCCGAAAATAAAACAACCGGTTTTAAAATCATTAAACAATGACAACAAACAATCGGATTACCAATCTTTTTAATATTGAATACCCCATCATTCAAGCCGGGATGATTTGGAACAGCGGCTGGAGATTGGCAAGTGCCATGGCAAATTCGGGCGGACTGGGATTAATTGGTGCCGGATCTATGTATCCTTCCGTTCTTTTGGAACACATTCAAAAATGTAAAAAAGCTACTGACAAACCATTTGGCGTCAACGTCCCGATGCTCTATCCCGATTTGGAAGAAATCATCGATATCATTGTAAAAGAAGGCGTGAAAATTGTTTTTACTTCTGCAGGAAATCCCAAAACCTATACCGAGTATTTAAAATCTCATGGAATTACCGTTGTCCATGTGGTCAGCAGCGTCAAATTTGCATTAAAAGCACAAGAAGCAGGTGTGGATGCGATCGTCGCCGAAGGTTTTGAAGCCGGAGGACATAACGGCAGAGAGGAAACGACCACCTTTACGCTGATTCCTATGGTAAAACAACAAATTTCCATTCCATTAATAGCTGCCGGAGGAATTGCAACCGGTCGCGGAATGTTGGCTGCCATGGTGCTTGGAGCAGACGGAGTTCAAATCGGAAGTCGGTTTGTTGCCTCCGAAGAAAGCTCTGCACATCGCGCTTTTAAAGAAGCCGTGATTAATTCAAAAGATGGTGATACGGTTTTGACTTTAAAAGAACTTGCTCCTGTTCGACTTTTGAAAAATAAATTCTATGAAAGTCTCGTCGATTTGTACCGTGCGAATCCAACTCCCGAAGATTTAAAAAACCATTTAGGACGTGGACGTGCCAAACGCGGTATGTTTGAAGGAGATTTGGAAGAAGGAGAATTGGAAATCGGGCAGATTGCCGGGTTGATTGATGAAATAAAACCTGTCTCTGAAATCGTAAAAGAGATTTTATCGGAATTTGAATCCGCAAAAAAAGAAGTAGCGCTTTTATAAAATTTTTTTTCTGCAATTCCGCAATTCAGAATAACAAGCCCACTTTGGAAAGCTAAAATCCACCATAGCCGTTCCTTGTTTTATTGATTTTCGAATCAACACACCGTTTCTTTTGGATAATCTGTGCGAAAATTTCAAAAATAGCTTATTATTTTTATTATTTTGCATAAGTTTATCATTATTTATTCCTAAAATTCTCCACCATGAACAAATTTGTCTTCATCATTGCACTTTTATTTTTCGCCTGTAATTCAAATGACCGTCAAAAAGAACTTTTAAAAGAAAATGAATTGCTCAAACAAGAATTAGAAATCGAAACGCAACAAAAACCTACCAGCGCTACGTTAGCTACTGCAGCTGCGGTAAAAAACGAAAAAACAAATGCAACGATCAGTGAAATAGAAAGGTTGCTTCCGGACTCCACTGTTGATATTTATGGAAATTTTTCTATCGATATGGGATCGGCATCAAGCGGAAGAGTGACGGGAAACCTCTTGGATGTAGCTCTCGATGTTGAACATTTACCCGAAAGACCTGGGTGTGCCGATATTTGCCCTGAAATGATTGTAATCCATTTTAAATGCCAGAACAACACCAATTGCATCACAGATCCTGCGTTTCGAGATTTTTTTTCGGATGAAGGGTCCATATCGTTTGTTAATATTGAAAAAGGCAAACGAATCTACGACTTGTTGATAGCGATTCAAAAAACACTGTAGCGACTTTTGGAATTTTAAATTCGCTACGTATCCAATTTTAAATAAACTCAAAAAGGCTGTCTGATAAAAACCAAACAGCCTTTTTAAATGATGCTTTTGTTGAATTATTAAATGATCAACATGGCGTCTCCGTAACTGAAGAAACGGTATTTTTCTTTGACCGCTTCAGCATATGCTTCTTTTACGAAATCGTGACCGGCAAATGCAGAAACCATCATCAATAAGGTAGATTTTGGGATGTGGAAATTGGTAATCATGCTGTCTGCAATGCTGAATTCATAAGGAGGAAATATAAATTTATTAGTCCATCCTTTATACGGATTTAAAGTATTGCTTGAAGAAACCGAACTTTCCAAAGCCCGCATGGCTGTGGTTCCCACAGCGCAAATTCGTTTTTTGTTTCTTATTCCCTCATTTACGATATCAGCCGCTTCTTGTGTGATTTCCATTTCTTCGGAATCCATTTTGTGCTTGGAAAGATCTTCTACTTCCACATTGCTAAATGTTCCCAAACCGACATGTAAGGTAACTTCTGCTATATTGATGCCTTTAATCTCCATTCTTTTCATCAAGTGTTTTGAAAAGTGAAGTCCTGCCGTGGGAGCAGCTACGGCTCCTTCATGTTTGGCAAAAATTGTCTGATAACGCTCTGCGTCTTCCGGCTCTACTTCTCTTTTAATATATTTCGGAAGTGGTGTTTCTCCCAATTCAATCAATTTCTGACGGAATTCATTGTACGATCCATCAAACAAAAAGCGTAAGGTGCGACCGCGTGAAGTGGTGTTATCAATAACCTCGGCTACCAAGGATTCGTCTTCACCAAAATATAATTTGTTTCCAATTCGAATTTTACGTGCAGGATCCACCAACACATCCCAAAGTCTGATTTCGGGATTTAATTCACGAAGCAAAAACACTTCAATGCGCGCTCCCGTTTTTTCTTTATTTCCAAATAATCGAGCAGGAAAAACTTTGGAATTGTTTGTCACAAAAACGTCACCTTCATCAAAATAATCAATAACATCTTTAAACATTTTGTGTTCAATGGTACGATTTGCTCTGTTTAGTACCATTAATCTGGATTCATCTCTGTTTTCAACAGGATATTCTGCTAATAACTCTGAAGGAAGATCAAAGTTATAGTTCGATAATTTCATTCCCATAGTTTGCTTTTTTAAAGATTGCAAATATACAACCGTAAGACAGGCGTTGTCAAGTAAATACGCGTTTATATTTCTACAAGGCTGTTTTTCAGGATTTTTGAGAAACAAACTTGCACTTTACTCCTAAAGCTTGAAAGTGATTCCAAAACTCCGGATACGATTTAGAAACCACGGAAGCATCCTCGATAATTAAATTTATTTTGGCAGCCAACGGAGCAAATGACATTGCCATTCGATGGTCCTGATACGTGGCAATTGCAACATCCGCGCGCAATTTGTTCGTGGCTTGCATCGTAAAGGTGGTGTCGGAAACTGAAGATGTTACGCCTAATTTTTCCAATTCGGTTTTCAATGCAACCAACCTGTCGGTTTCTTTATATTTTAGAGTGTGTAATCCTTCCAACACACACGGAATTCCCAATCCGGCACAAGTAACTGCAATGGTTTGCCCGATGTCGGGCGTGCGGATTAAATTTAATTTAATCAAATCAGGATAATTAGTCGGCACTCTTGTCAACGTGACTTGGTATTGCTCGCTGTCAAATTCGGTGAGAACTCCAAACTGCAAATAAATATCCTTTAAAACCGAATCGCCTTGAAAACTTTTAGCTGAATAATACTTAAATCGAATTTTTCCATTCGGCAACAATGCCAACAAACCGTAATAATAGGACAACGAACTCCAATCTGATTCTACGGTGTAAGGAATCGGTGCCAACTTAGATTTAGGAGCAACATAAATGTGGTTTTGGTTACGTTCCACTTCAATTCCCAATCGCTGTAATATATTTAGACTTAATTCAAGATAACTTTCTGAAGTAATTGTATCGGACAATTCAATTTGTAGTCCTTGCGGAAGTGCCGGAGCAATTAATAAGAGTGCCGTTACAAACTGACTGCTTTGACTTGCAGAAATTTTTACTTTATTTTGATTAATTTTTGATCCTTGAATATGGAGCGGCGGAAATCCTTCTTTATTTAAATATGTAATAGTTGCTCCCATTTCCTGCAATGCTTCTACAAGCGCTCCTATCGGTCTGTTGTTCATTCTTTCACTGCCTTGAAGTACGACATCCAATCCTTCTTGTATGGCACAGTAAGCCGTTAAAAATCGCATTGCCGTGCCGGCATGACCGACATCAATGACCGTTTTTTTATTTTTTTTTAATTGATCGATTGCTTTGCGCAAAATAACGCTGTCATCACTGTCTGAGGCATTTTTCAAACTGAGGTCGGGATAAAATGCTTGAAGAATCAACAGTCTGTTGGTTTCACTTTTGGAGCCTGATATTTTTAACAAAACATCAGCATGAATATTCTCAGTTTGCGTTAATGAGATGTTCATTTCTTGGATTGTTGCCCTTTAATTTTTGATTTGAACTTTCCGAAGGTCACAAAAAAACCATAAATAATCGATGCTCCAACCAATAATATAAAAAACAACAAGGGATTTCTTTCGGTTATAAAAGCAAAGCTAAATCCTTCAATTGCCCATTTCACAATTAAAAACAACAAAGCAAATGCAAAGGATAAGGAGAAAACGGATTTCCAAAATCCCGGAGTGGAAATAACTTTTTTAAACATAATAGGGGCAATTATTTAAAGTATTCATCCTGCAAAATTGCAGTTTTTTTCCCAAACAAGAAAAAGGAGGTTTTGGATATCTCGTAAAACAAAAAAAGCCTCTCCATTGGAAAAGCTTCTCATCGGTCTAATTACTTAGAACCACACGTCCGTTAAAACGGACAACACAACATCATAAAACTCAAAAAAGAGTTGTAGCGGTCTGGACGAGACTCGAACTCGCGACCCCCTGCGTGACAGGCAGGTATTCTAACCAACTGAACTACCAGACCAAATTTTCAATTCATCGTAAAGATGAACTCTGACAACAGTCAGACTCTGTGAAATTTGTTTCGCAAAAGAATGAACATATCTTCTTTATTGCGGAGGCAAATATAATACTCCCTTTCATACTGACAAACGTTTTTTGAAAAAATAATTCACTTCCAAAATTAAATGATTCTTTCGTTATCCAAATCGTTGACGTTCTACCAAATAAGTCAGCAAAATTTTATTGAAATTCTCGTTAATATCACAAGGCACATACTTTATTTTGTATTGTCCGCAATGTAATTTTAATTCGGCAAAGTAATCTTGGACGGTTTTTTCATAATTTTCCTGAACATTGGACGCATATAAATCAATATGACTTCCGGTTTCTACATCGACAAAACGGGTGGGTTTGTTATCAAATTTAAAATCGACTTCACGCGTTTTATCATAAGTATGAAATAAAATGACTTCGTGTTTGTTGTATTTTAAATGTTGAAGGGAGCCAAAAAGCTTTTCTCTTTCAACGGAAGGTTGCAACATGTCTGAGAATAAAAAAACCAACGATCGGCGTTTTAATTTTTCGGCAATCAGATGCAAATGCTCCACTGCTTCTGTTCCTTTTGCCGAAGCTTTTTCACTCAGCACATTGTTGAGTTCGTACAAGAGCATCTGATGATGTCTTTCGCTTCCTTTTTCAGATGCATAAAATTCATAGTCTTCTCCAAAAATACTCATTCCGACGGCATCGCGTTGGCGCTTCATCAAATTCATAATTGCTGCTGAAGCGAGTACCGAAAAGCTGATTTTATTTAATGAATTTAAATTGAATTCTTTCAAAAAAGGATAATGCATCGAACTGCTGTTATCAAGAATCAAATGACAGCGCAAGTTCGTTTCTTCTTCATACCGCTTTGTGTAAAGCTTATCAGTTTTCGCATATAACTTCCAATCGATATGCTTTGTGCTTTCTCCGGAATTATAAATTTTATGTTCGGCAAATTCTGCCGAAAATCCGTGAAAAGGACTTTTGTGCAATCCGGAAATAAAGCCTTCGACAATTTGTTTGGCGAGAAGTTCTAAATTTTTAAAACCGGTGATTTCATTGATTTGTTTTTTGATATCCATACTTCAATTATTTCATTTCAACCACTGTCAAAAATAATCAATGATTGTGACTTATAATCATTTGTATATCTTACAAAAAAGGAATAAGTTCATCAGATAAAAAAACGCTTCAAAACTTTTCTAAACCCTGCAAAGGTTTATTTCCCCACATTTTTAAATATGATAGGGGTTTATCAAAAATGATTGATTCTTTCGTTCAGAATTACGAAATCTTAGTTTAAAGTGATGCAATCACGATCAATCATTCAATCAAAAGTATAAATAACTTTTACTGTTTTGTGAGTGAATAGAAATTCGCCAACTGGGCATCGATCACATTTCCTTTCATATCCAACATGCGGACTTCATTTTCACGAACCTGAAAACGGATTACAATCTCCCCGGATTCCACAATGATCTCGGAACCGTTATCTTCCCAAGTAAATTTTCCTTCATTTTGGTAACGAATTTCTTCGTTTCCGTTTACATTGGCCGTTTGCTTCAACTCAAAAGTATTGTCTTTGCTGAGTCTCAATATGGTTTTCATATCTTCACATGTATCACAATAAGCGACCCCTTCATAAATGCCTGCCCAATCTAATGAGGTACGTGAATTATCCATTGAATTTACGGTTCTCGCATCTCTTACAATCGGGGCTTCTTCACTAATATCACTCCCCTCTCCGCTTCGGCATGAAGCAAAAAAGGTCAGTGAAAGTATTGCTAAAATAATTGCTGCTCTCATAATGTTTAGTATTTGATTTTTGATTTGAATTTAATTTTACTTTTGAATATGATCTACAATGCCATACTCCAAAGATTCTTCAGCGCCCATCCAATGGTCTCTGTTGAAATCTTTCATGATTTTCTCAAAAGTCTGTCCGGTATTTTCTGCCAATATTCTTGCGCTTATTTCTTTAGTCAATAATATTTCACGCGCCGTAATTTCAATATCGCTTGCCACACCACGTGTTCCGCCACTCGGTTGGTGTATCATAACGCGTGCATGCGGCTGAATGTATCGTTTTCCTTTTTCACCCGCCGATAACAAAATACTTCCCATCGAAGCTGCAAGCCCCGTACAAATAGTCGCTACAGGACTTTTTATCTCGCGCATGACATCGTAAATTGAGAATCCTGCCGTCACGTATCCTCCCGGACTGTTTATATAAAATTTGATCTCATCATGACTCATTGCATCGAGATAAAGCAAGCGTTCGACTACCTGTTTTGCGCTATCGTCATCCACCATGCCCCATAAAAATATAGTTCGTTTTTCTAATAATTTATTGTCTATTCGGTCCTGTGCTTTGTATATTTTTTCCATTTTCATTCAGATAATTGCTTTTTTATTCTGATAATTTATTTTAGTTGTTTTATGAATAGTGTATAAAAATAAGAAAAGGCTTAGCAATCTGCCAAGCCCTTTTATTTTAAATTTCAAGCATTTTTTTATAAAAGTGAATCGATTGCTTCTGCATAAACGTTTTTTGGAGCGACTCCAACTTGGCGTCCTACGAGTTCACCATTTTGAAAAACAAGCACGGTTGGAATGTTTCTCACACCATATTTTGCTGCATATTCTTGGTTTGCATCCACATCAACTTTTCCGATAACTGCCTTACCTTCATACTCTTTGCTTAACTCATCAATAATCGGAGCAACCATTCTACAAGGTCCGCACCAAGCAGCCCAAAAATCTATTAATACAGGTTTATCGCTTTTTAATACCGTTTCCTCAAACGTTGCGTCAGTTATTTCTATTGCCATAATATTCTAAATTTTTAATGATTTACAAATTTACGTTATTTCTTGAGAGATTTACACAAATTAAGATTTGTTTAAATTATAGAAGCATCAAATTTTATTATATTCAACTCAACCGGAAATATATTTGTTTCTTTTCGAGTTCATTCATCAGCTT
>JAAYLC010000167.1 GCA_012522045.1 Bacteroidota bacterium | reverse complement strand
TCAGCATTTTCCAGAAACTCTCGTTTCCAGATGCTGATCTGATTGGGATGAATCTCAAAACGCTTGGCCAGTTCGCTGAGCGTTTCTCTCTCCTTTAAAGCTTCAATGGCCACTTTGGCCTTGAAGGCATCGGTAAATTTTCTTCTGCTTTTTTTCATAATTATACGAGTTAAAATTAATCATTATTTTCAACTTAACCCGTGGTCCGAATTTTGGGGAGTATTATAGTTTCATTTGCTTCTTTTAAAGCAATCGCCAATTTATGTATAAAATCTGCTTTACTTTCAGCATACTCAGATTCACGAATATTAGCTCCAATTGAAGTAGCACTTCTCATAATTTGTTTACTCATTACAAACTCCTTTTGCTCAACCAAAATCTTTTGTAACTCAATGATTTTAAGAGCAAAATCAAAAGACTTTTGTTTCACCACATTCTCACTCATAATTACTCATTTTTCATTGTCCATTGTTCATTGTCCATTGTTAGTTTTCCTTTTATAAATTCGTTTTCACACCTTGCTTATTTTTCTTTCATTCTTGCTTAATTTAAACAACCAACTAATATCCAGCTAATTACAAAGCAAAAAAAACCTTGCTTAAGAAAGTTTAATCTTTCTTAAATGCATATTTAGCATTGATATCTCTTTGTTTGTTGCTCTGTCTTTCAATTATTTCCAACTCTATAAAATTGTTCAAATAGCTTCTAATTGTGTTCTTATTAATCTGTGTATAGTGAGACAATTCTTCAAGTGTTCCTTTGGAGTTAATAAAAAGAAAAAGTAAAATTCTTCTTTGGGTTTCATTAAAATTCATCCAATGGGAGCCAATGAGGTTTATAACTTTTTCTGAAATTGTTTTGGAGTGCTTACTTATTTTATTTCTAAGTGTTAAATATACATTTCTATTAACTACCTTATATTCCGGAACTGACAACATAGACTTTTCCATTGACTTATAAATTCTGGAAACACCTTCATTAAGTTGTCTTACATATCCTAAATCTTCAAGTACCCTTGCGACTCTGGGATTACGCGCAAATCGTTCGTTTTTTATATTCTCAATTGTTACCTGTGCCGGTAGTGGACCGCTGTTACTGATTTCCAGTCGATCATCAAAATGTTTAATATAAACAGCATTTCCTTGTATATTATATGATCTGTGACAAAGTGCATTTACAACTCCTTCAAGCCAAGCTTCTTCTGGATATTCCATCACCTTTTTAAACCTTCCATCTTCCATATTAAGGAAGTGATAATCCTTGAATGAAGTTTTTAAAAAAGTTCTTAATTGATCAATCAGCTTTGGAATATTGTTTTCAAATCGTTCATCTTTAATCACATTGTGTTCAACTCCGGGCAATGCTTCAGTTCCTTGATAACGAATATATCTTGCAGATGCAGATGGAATGTATTTTTCAGGATCCTTTGAAAAAAGTAAAACTGCCGATTTCTTAAAAATATATTTCCCATCTTTCTTAATGGCCAAATGTCTTTTAACTAATAAATCTAAAGAATCTCCCTTAAAATTTAATTTTTCCTTATAGACCCCTATAAGGTCTAAATCCAAATCGTTTTCATCAAAATCTAAGACATTTTCTTCTTCAAATTTCCTTATGGATTTATCGTATTCAAGCTTTTTAATCTGATCTCTATTCAGCTTTCTGTTTTCATCATACACACGTAAAAAGACATCTTGAGTGTCATTTCTTTGAAAAATCCTCTCAATGTCTTGTTCCACATGATAGAGAAAAATAAGTTTGCCGTCAATACTGATTTCTTCTAATGTCACATTACATGTAGGTTGTATAAGGTTAAATGCCAATTTTCTATATTCATTTAACCTCTCACCCAACTCATTTAAATCTTGAATAATCCCTGAATTAGATACTCCAAACACCAAAATCCCACCATCAGCATTGAGCATACCTATTATTTCCTCAGCAATTTTGGCTGGTTTAATTTTTTCTTCGCCCAATCCTTTTCGTTCAAAATATTGGTTTTCCTTTTGATTAATCAGATAATCAATAGTTACAATAGTATTTATTTTTGAGATCGCTTTCTTCATATCTACATCTTGCTTAATTTTTTTTAATGTTTCTTATTTTTTTCAAATGCTTGATTCTCAGCATTATTAAAAATTAAAAAATTCTTGCTTATTAGAAGTTAATTCTTGCTTACTCCCCACTATCCATTGTTCATTGTTCATTGTTCATTGTTAATTGTTCATTGTTCATTGTTCATTGTTCATTGCCCATTCTCCAACTTCTCCAAATACTTCTTCATTTTCCCTTGCACTTCTTCCAATTCTTTTTCCAAGTTTTGAATTTCTTCCTTCACGGCTTTCATATCTACTAGCTCTTCTTCCTCAAACGTATCGACATAGCGCGGAATGTTCAGGTTGAAATCATTTTCCTTGATTTCCTCAAAAGTGGCCACATAGCTGTATTTTTCTTCCACCACACCCGCAGGATAAGCTCCATTTTTGAATTCTCGATACGTATTGACAATCCTATCAATGTCCTCTTCTCTCAATTGATTTTGATTGGTGCCGCTTTTGAAATGCGCACTGGCGTCTATGAAAAGCACATCGGTTTTTTTCGCTTCTCTTGCCTTGTTAAATATGAGAATAGAAGCAGGAATTCCAGTTCCGAAGAATAAATTATTCGGCAATCCAATAACAGCATCCAAAATATTTTCTTCGATTACTTTTTGTCTGATTTTCCCTTCTGAACTTCCTCTAAACAATACGCCGTGTGGCACAATTACACCTACTTTACCGCTATTTTCTTTGGCGGATTCTATCATGTGCAACACAAACGCCCAATCACCGCGACTTGTAGGCGGCATTCCTCTCCAAAAACGATTAAACGCATCGGTTTCGGCTTCTTCTTTTCCCCATTTTTTCAAAGAAAACGGAGGATTGGCGACTACCACATCAAATTTTTTGAGACTGGTCGGACTTTCCGTATGTCGTGGGTTACGAATGGTATCTCCCCAGCGAATGCTCGCATTGTCAAATCCGTGCAAGAACATATTCATCACCGCCAGCGCCCAAGTACTTCCATTGTTTTCCTGTCCGTACAGCGCCACATCTTTGGTTCCCACTTGTTGTGCCGCTTTAATGAGTAAAGAACCCGAACCACAAGTAGGGTCATAAATGAGCGAACCAGGTTCACCTTTGGTCAGTTTGGCTAACAACAAAGAAACTTCAGACGGCGTAAAGAATTCGCCTGCTTTTTTACCGGCATCACTTGCAAAGTTTGAAATCAAGTATTCGTAAGCATCTCCGATAGCATCTTTATTCGCTAAGTGAGACGGCATTAAATCCAGTTTGGCAAAATCCACCAAAAGCTGTTTCAATCGGGCGTTTTTCTCCTTTTCACTTCCAAGGTTCGAGCTGTTAAAGGAAATGTTTCTAAATACCCCCGAACCGGATTCACCGGTCAGTTTTTCACGATTGGCTTCTTCCAAATCGGCCAAAGCAATGTCGATAAGTGAGCCGATATTAGGTTCGTTTCGGCTTTCGTACAAATAATCAAACGTACTCGTTTCGGGAATAATAAAGCGTTCAGCTTGCATAGCGCGTTCGATTCGCTCTTGGTTTCCATCGTATTTTTCGTGATACTGCGCACGTTTTTCTTTGTTCACATCGCTGATGTATTTGATGAACAACATCGTAAGAATATAATCCTTGTACTGTGAAGGGTCGATTACGCCTCTAAAAGTATCGCAGGCATCCCAAACGGTTTTGTTAATGTCTGAAGTTTGAATTTTACTCATAATTTTGCTGTATTGTTTAACAAGTTCTGAATATATATTTCTTTTAATTCCAATATGTTATGGGTTAATTTTTTTTCTTTTTCAAGTAGTTTATTGATTTGGACAATTTCTTTTTGTTTTTCAATATGAGGAACGTCAATCACTAAATTTTGAATTGTTTTCAAGTTCAAGTACGGCATTCGTGTGTTTTTTGTCTGTGTTTCGTTTAATTTTTTCAATTCTTCCGAATGATTTAAAAACCAAATTAAATAATCTTTTAGTATTCGGTTTTCATCCGGTTTTAAAATCACAAAGCTGGTTGAAGCCACAAACTGTTCGCCAGCCGATTGCGGAAGTTGATACGCTTTAAATTTAATTTTCACAGAAAACAAGATGCTGTTTTTATCTGCAATGAATTGCGATTTTCCTTCAAAATCAACTCTTGTCAATTCATTGTTCAGTTGAAAATCTTCATCAAAATCTCTCAAGTTCAAATACACATGCGAACCCTCATCCACAAATTCAGAGGATTTGATATAAACACCGGGATGTATCTTTGAAATTTCGCTTAATAAATATTTCATCTTGTTTAAACTTCCGATAAAGATAGTGTTAATTTTATTCTTTGTAGCAATTCTACTAAAAATTTTTAAGAAAACATAAAGAGTCATCAGGTGGATAAAACTGAATTCAATTCAGAGAGGGAATTTAACCATGCACTCCGACAAAATATGTCGATGTATTGGCTTTAAAAAAGGAAATCTGAGATTTAAAGGTAGTTTTAATCAAAATACGTGTGGTGAAGTAACGTTTAAAAGCTATGATGAATTAATCCCTCAACAACTACAGCTCGTGTTTACGATGCATATTTTTATTAATTTTAAAAAATGGTAAAATTTGGATTTATAGTTGCTTTAGAAACTCAAGACAGTTATACCGAAAGCGACCTTAAAAAAGTAGCGGAACACGTTAACAACCACGATAACCTTGTCGGGGGACTTCAAGAAAAAATCGGCAAGTACTTTTATGACCGTTGTAAAGTTTTCACAGACTTACACAAAGCACTATTGTTCGCGGTAAAACACAAACCATATGCAATTTGCAATTTAACAAGAATGAATGAAATTGAGAGGGGCTAACTCTCCTCGCACTTGCTTTTAAATTTTAATGAAAAATGAAAAACACAGCAATAACCAAAGAGCAAAGTCAATCTATCGCCAATTACTGACGTATGGGTATTGACATAGAAGTATTATCAAAAGACACTGTAAAAGTATCTCAAACGAGACTCATTAACGGTTATATTTCGAACCAAAAAGAATTACACCTCCGGGCAAAAAGAGTATTCCCAGATATGCATATAGTTCCCGTGGTTTATTCCTTGAGCGTGGAGGATATAAATATGGATTGGGTAAAAAGCAAAATGAAAGAATTTGGAATTAAACGAAAGAATCTTATTAAGCAGTTAGCAATAGATCAATCTACATTGAGTTGGCTTTTTACCGGAGAACGAGGATTGACCAAAAGTCAAAAAGCAGCTTTTTTTTATTACTTTTTGGTATATGAACTGAATCGTGATTTTAAGGAGCTATAATCTAAGCTCTTTCCAATCCATTTTTTTGCGAGATTCCGTTCATTTTGGGTACGGTTTTGGGTACGGTTCGCACTATTTTAACATTTTTCCTCATAAAAAAAAGTTGTAAACCCTTGATTTACAACCTTTTTCCTTGTAGCGGGGACAGGACTCGAACCTGTGTCCGCCTCTGGCGGATATGAGCCCTCTCCGTATTAATAATCACCGATGTTATTTTTCATCCAAGTCCTTCCAACTCCTGATTTTAGAAATTTCTCTC
>JAAYLC010000016.1 GCA_012522045.1 Bacteroidota bacterium | reverse complement strand
GTATGGGATGAATGGGCAAATACAAAGCGAAAGATCTTCAAGTATTATAAAACAAGTCAACATTCTGGTTATTGGACTTTTTTTAGGAACAAACACTTTTTCTCAACAACAAGTTTTTGATTCTATATACGAAATTACCAGAACCGAAACTATTTATAAAGAACCCGACAAAGCACTACAAAACGTCGATTATTTATTTTCCATCTCTTCTGATATACAAAATCAAAAAAAATCTCTGTTTTTAAAATCAGAAATTTTCAGGATATCGGAGTTACATTCTGAAGCTATTTTTACTTTAGGGCAGGCAGATACCTTAATCAACCCGGAGGATCATAACAATTTGTTGCTTATTAATGGGTTATTGGCAACAAATTACAGAGAAAGCGGACAACCTTTTTTCTCGAAAAAACATCTCGAAAAATCTCTTGATATTGCACAAAAAATTGATGATAATGACAGGCGAAATTTTCTTATGTCCAGTATCTATCAAGAAATATCCTATACCTATCTTGAAGCAAAAAAATATGAAGAAGCCATTTTAAGCATAAAAAACAGCTTTTATTATCGAGAAAAAATAACCGCTGAAACGTCGCGTCTAAAATTTGGAAAAGCTTTAAACTTTCAAATTTTGGGGCATTTATTTTTACAAACCGAACAATTGGATTCCGCATTGTATTATTCGAATAAAGCAGCTGAAAAATTATCCCAGTCCGCTTCTCCGTCAAGCTCGCTTAGAGGATACATCCTAAAAGATTTAATTGACATCGCTATATTATCGGAAGATTATAAAAATATCGAATCACTATCAGAAGAAGCAATAGATATTTCAAAAAAAGCCAACGATTTGTCTTTACTAAAAGACATCTATGTGTCCAAAATGACCTATTATAAAAAAACAGAGAACCACAGTAAATATATCGAAGTCAACGAAGAGTTCATCGGATTAAGTAAAATTATAAACACCAACAAACAAAAAGCCCGTCAGGACATTTATTCGTATTTAGACAAAACTCAAGGAAAACCGGATTCTCAGAAAGCTAAAAAAACCGATTTAAAATACATCTACTTTATTGGCTGCGGCATCCTCATTGGCTGCGGCATCCTCATAATAGGTTTAATCGTTTATCAAACCAGAAAAAGAAATTTATTTAAAACAGAACAATCGCTCCAATCATCTAATGATTTGCCAACCAAATTAAATGGAACAAATCATTTGAGCAAAAATTTAGAAAAACCTGACGAAGAAAAAAATAGTGATGAAGAGCAAAAAGAGTATCTATCCGAAGAAGCTATGCAGCAGATTCTGCAAAAGTTAAAACAGTTGGAAAAAGAAGAATTTTATCTGGACAGTAATATGTCTATAGGTTCATTAGCTGCAAAAGTTGGAGTCAATCACCGGTATCTCTCATATACAATTAATCGTAAGTTCAAAAAAGACTACACTACCTATATAAATGAATTGAGAATTGAATACATAATTAAATTTTTAAAAGAAAATCCGCAGCACCTTCGATACAAAATCAGTTATCTTGCTGATAAAGCGGGATTTTCTTCCCACAATCGATTTTCTGCAATTTTTAAAAAAATTAAAGGAATATCTCCTTCTGAATTGATTCAGCAGCTTGAAGAAGAAACCCAACAAGCATGATGAAATTTAAATCTTCATTCCTATGAAATATTATACTTTTAAAGAATATTTGATTAACAACTTGGCAATAGAAAATATCCATGTGGATGAAATTTCCGATAATCTGAAGTTTATCGATGTTCCTAAAGGCGAATATTTACTGAAAGAAGGAGATTTTTGCAGTGATATTTTTTTCGTCGATAAAGGATTGCTTCGGCAATATTCCATTGATGAAAAGGGGAAAGAACACATTTTGACCTTTGCTCCCGAAACGTGGTTTGTCACCGATCGCGAAAGCAGCTTTTTTGCACAGCCTACACCCTATTATATTCAGGCGGTGGAAGAAACGACTGTGACTGTAATCGATGACCACCTTCTCAATATGCTGTCCGAACATTTTCCTTCTTTTACCAAGTTTAACACTCAGCTGCTTCACAGCCATATTCGACAATTGCAAGCGCGCATAAATTTACTGTTAAGTGCCTCGGCAGAAGATCGGTATCTGAATTTTATCAAAATTTATCCGGATATTTTTCAACGCGTTCCACAAGCAATGGTAGCATCTTATTTGGGAATCACACCCGAAAGTTTGAGTCGTGTGCGTCGTGATTTGGCAATGAAGTAACCTATCTTATAAGCGAATTAAATC
>JAAYLC010000217.1 GCA_012522045.1 Bacteroidota bacterium | reverse complement strand
TCCGAAGACACTGGATTTTGAATCCAGCGCGTCTACCAATTCCGCCACCAAGGCATAAAAAACAGAATTTCTATTCAAAATTGGGTTGCAAAAATAGAAATATTTTCAATGTGTAAAAAGAATCACCTTATTTATTTTATATGTGATTATAAAAAAAATTAATTAAAATTGATAAGGTTTAAAGTTACCAAATTAGTATATACTTAACACAAATTTATTTGCTTGCAAGCATAAATTCATATTATTTTCGTTGTCAACTAATTAGATTATGAGAAATGACAAACAGCGTAGATATGACATTGCATATTTACGGATGGCTAGAGAATGGGCGCAACTTTCCCATTGTGAAAGAAAAAAAGTAGGTGCATTAATCGTAAAAGACAATACAATTATCAGCGACGGCTACAACGGCACTCCGACTGGTTTTGAAAATTTTTGTGAAGATGAAGCGGGTTACACCAAGTGGTACGTACTTCATGCCGAAGCTAACGCCATACTAAAAGTGGCGTCTTCTACACAATCGTGTCGCGGTGCCACGTTGTATATTACAATGTCTCCCTGCAAGGAATGTAGTAAGTTAATACATCAGGCCGGAATAACCCGACTTGTTTACCACATTGACTATAAAGACGAGTCGGGTTTGGATTTTCTCAAAAAAGCAGGTGTGAACATTGAACGGATTGGAAATTTGGATGGATAGAAATTAATGAAAAAAAAAGTTTTAATACCCTTGTGGTTAAGCATTGCCATGGTTTTGGGAGTAGTATTGGGTTCTAAATTAAATTTTGCCGATTCTACTCAGCGAATCTTTGCCACAAATTCAAAAAAAGACAAATTAAATCGGCTTATAGATTATATTGATTATGAATATGTTGACCGAGTCAACACCGACAGCATTGTCGATATTACAGTCAATCAAATTTTAGAAAATCTCGACCCGCATTCTGTTTATATTCCTGTAAAAGATTATGCTCAAACTGCCGATGACATGCGCGGTGCGTTTACCGGAATTGGCATCAGTTATCGTGTTTACAATGATTCCGTTGCTGTGATCAAACCTTTAAAAGACGGTCCTGCAAAAAACTCTGGGATTTTGGCGGGAGACCGCATTCTCTTTGCCGACGGGAAACAACTTTACGGCAAAACAGTCCGAAGAGACAGCATTCAAGATTATTTAAAAGGTGAAATAAACAGCAAAGTTTCGCTGACAGTTTATCGCCCCAGTACCAAAAATACTTTTGATATCAGTTTAAGACGGAAAGAAATTCCGTTAAAAAGCATCACGGCTGCCTATAAAATTACGGATAGCTTGGGGTATATCCGCTTGAATCGATTTTCAGAAAAAACGTATAAAGAATTTGAGACTGCTTTAAAAGATTTAATTGACAGCGGAATCACTAAACTTGTTTTAGATTTAAGAGACAATCCCGGCGGATACATATCAAGTGCAGAACGAATTGCCGATGAGTTTTTGGAAAAGGACAAGTTAATTCTTATTACCAAAAACAAAGCAGGAGATGTTACGCGAACTTATGCAACGCGACGCGGCAATTTTGAAGACGGAAAAATTTATGTCCTTATCAATGAAAACTCGGCTTCAGCAAGTGAAATTGTTGCCGGTGCGCTTCAAGATAATGATAAAGGAGTCATAGTCGGAAGGCGTTCTTTTGGAAAAGGATTGGTTCAGCGAGAAATGGAATTGGGCGACGGAAGTGCCGTACGACTCACCGTAGCACGCTATTACACCCCTACCGGACGTTCTATTCAGCGTCCGTACGGAGACGGAAACAGGACATATTATAATGAATATGAAGAACGGTATTTAAATGGTGAATTGATTCATGAAGACAGTATTAAAGTTGCAGATTCGCTGCGGTTTTTAACTCCAAAAGGAAAAATCGTGTATGGAGGCGGCGGAATTATTCCCGATGTATTCATTCCAAAAGATACAAGCATCGAAAACGAAACCATACAGTTTATAGCCAATCACGGAGTAATCAGTTATTTTGCATTTGAATTCTTAGACAAAAACAGAGCTTCTTTTCAGGATATCCAATTTGAGGATTATTTGAATAATTTTGAAGTAGATGATGTGTTAATCGATGAGTTTATTCACTTTTCCAGATTTGACCTCGCCGGAATTGACATTAATCCGTACCTTCCTCAACTTCGACGATCTATCAAAGCCAGTATTGCCGAACAATTGTACAGCGAGGAAGAATATGAAATCATCTTAAACCAAGAAGACCCGATGATTCTTAAAGTACTTGAATTGGAATCAAAAGATTATTTAAACAACTAATTTTTATTTTTGATTTTAGCAGCAATTTCTTTTGAAACCAACAATATCCATAGCAATACAAACGCACATGCTGCTGCCAAAATACTGACTACTGCAATCGAACTATCGCCTTCAAAAACGTCTCCGCTATCGAGTTTGAACACGTTGACCACAATAATTCCAACAATGATGGCCATGAGTGTATAAATAAGCTTTTTCATAGATTCATAAATTTTATTTCATCCTGACTTATTGAGAAAAAAGCGCCTGAATGTTTGAGGTAAATAGTTTTACGGCGATGGCAAGTAAAATTACACCAAATACTTTTTGAATTATTACAATTCCGTTTTGACCTAATATTTTCTCAAGTTTGGACGATGTTTTCAACACTATATAAACAATAATTGCATTCAGAAGAATGGCTAAAATAATATTTTCGGCATGATATTCAGCTCTTAAGAATATCAATGTGCTCAAACTTCCGGGACCTGCCAAAAGCGGAAAAGCCAACGGAAAAACACTTGCTACTTTCGGTGACGTATTTCCTTCTTTAAAAAGCGTTACTCCCAAAATCATTTCCAACGCTATGAAAAACAAGATAAAAGCTCCTGCAACCGCAAATTCATTGACATTAACACCAATTAAGTTCAAAATGCTTTCACCGAGAAACAAGAAAATTATCATTACTATGGCAGCAATAATAGATGCACGACCCGAATTCAAATGTCCGGCTTTTTCACGTAGCGAAATAATAATAGGAATGCTTCCGATAATGTCAATTACCGCAAAAAGCACCATGGTCGCAGATAAAATTTCTTGAAAATTGATATTCATAGCTTCATCTTTCCAATCGGCAAAAATACGCTTTCTTCCTTAAAGAAGGTGCTAACCGTTTTATTTTCACCCTCCTTTAACACAGCATTTTCTATAATATATTCCTTACTTTTGCAGGCATGTTTCAGTTAGGAAAAACCATTGTTTCAGAAGAAATCATTGAGAACGACTTTGTTTGCAATCTCAATGCTTGTAAAGGTGCGTGTTGTATTGAAGGCGACGCAGGAGCTCCGTTGGATGTGGAAGAAATATCTATTTTAGAGCGTATTTATCCAAAAGTAAAACCTTTTCTCAGAGCAGAAGGAATTGCAGCAATCGAAGAACAAGGCACATTTATACAAACTCCACAAGGCGACTTGGAAACCCCTTTGGTCAACGGTGGTGAATGTGCTTATGTAACGTTTACCGAAAACGGAATTGCTTCGTGCGGAATCGAAGATGCCTACAATGCCGGCAAAATTGATTTTCAAAAACCGGTTTCCTGCCATTTATATCCGATTCGGGTGAGTAAATACAGTGAGTTTTATGCGCTTAATTACGACCGTTGGGATATCTGTGATCCGGCTTGTACCTTAGGAAAAGAACTTCAAGTACCGATTTACAAATTTGTAAAAAATGCCATCATCCGAAAATTCGGAGAAGATTGGTATGCTGAGTTAGAAAAAGTTGCTGCCGAATTAAATAAATAGTAAAGACATACTATTTTTATATTTTGAAGGTTCATAACAGAGTCATTTAACTATCTTTACTTTATGCGAATCATTCTTACAGTCTTGTTTTTATCTTTTTTCAGTTGGAGTCAAGCGCAAAATCCTGCTTTGGCAAAAAACTATTTTGACCAAGGAGAATTTGATAAAGCACTTGTTAGCTATCGAAATTTATCAAATGCACAGCCCGGAAGAATTGATTATTTTTTAGGAATGATTCACAGTCTGCAACAATTGGAGAATTATGAAGAAGCCGAAAAGTTAATGGAAGCTCGCCTCCGACAACAACAAAGGCATCCGCAATTGTACGTGGAACTCGGGCATAATTTTGCGTTACAAAACAAAGAAGAAAAAGCACTTGAAAATTACCAAAAAGCCATTTTGGCAATAGAAGAAAACGAACACGCCGCTTATCCGATTGCCACTACCTTTCAGAAATACAACCTATTGGAAGAAGCAGCGGCAAGTTTGGAAAAAGCAATGTCCCTGAACACTTCACGCGATTACAGCATTCAGTTGGCTCAAATCTATGGGGAGCAAGGAAAATTAGAAAAAATGTTTGAGGCTTACTTAAATGTTATCGAGCGAAATGAAAATTTCAAAAATACCGCTCAGCGCTATTTTAGCTTGTACATTACAGAAGATCCGGCAAATGAAGCCAACGACATTTTTAGAAAAACTTTGCTAAAACGTTCTCAACAATCACAGCTGTTGTTGTACAACGAATTGTTGAGCTGGTTATTTATTCAACAAAAGGAATACGGAAAAGCCCTGGTCCAGGAAAGAGCCATTCACAGACGTAATCCGGAAAGTTTGAATCGTATGATTGATTTGGGAACCATAGCGATGAACGAAAAAGATTATGAAACCGCTCAAAATGCCATTCATTATATCATAGAACACGCCACGACAAAAGCGTTGTTGTTACAAGCCAATCAATTGTTATTGCAGATTGATATCGAATTAGCTACTCCTGATAAATACGCAGAAATTCAAAAGAAATTTCAAGATCTAATCACCCAATTCGGAACCGGTTCAGACACGCATTCTTTACAAATTGCATACAATCACTTTCTTGCCTTTGATATGGATGAAAAACAACAAGCCATTTCAAATCTGAGAGCAATGTTGGATCAACGTATGAATCCGTTTCAGGAAGCGCGTATTAAAATGGAATTGGCAGATATATTAGTCGCCGATGAAAAGTTTAACCAAGCCCTGATTTATTATTCACAAATCCAAAGCAAAATCCAAAACGACATTCTGGCACAAGAAGCACGTTTTAAAGTAGCGCGCACCAGTTATTTTAAAGGAGATTTTGACTGGGCATTAACCCAACTTGACGTACTGAAAAAATCAACTTCTCAATTGATTGCAAATGATGCGTTGCAGTTAAGCTTATTGATTACAGATAATTCTTTGGAGGATTCGACGCAAACTGCATTAAAAAAATATGCGCGTGCAGATTTGTTAAACATTCAAGAGAAAAACCAGCAGGCAATTGATGTTCTCAATGAAATTCTTTTGGAGCATCCCGGTTCTTCAATCGCAGACGAAGCTTTGTTACTGCAAGGAAAAATTTTCGAAAAAATTGGAGAATATGCAAAAGCCGAAGAAAATTACTTGAAAATCATCCAATATCACAGCTATGATATTCTTGCGGACGACGCATTGTTTCGTTTAGGAACAATTTATCAGTACCATTTAAATGAACCGGATAAGGCAAAAATGTATTATGAAAAAATCATTTTTGAACATGCAGATAGTATTTTCTTTGTAGAAGCACGAAAACGATACCGAATGCTTCGCGATAACTTAATAAATTAAACTATGTACATCTACAACGTTACCATAAATATTGACAAAGACATTGAAAGCCGTTGGTTGGAATGGATGCGAAAAGAACATATTCCTGCAATGCTCGCCACCGGAAAATTTACCAAGGCTTTACTTACCAGAATACAAGTTCAGGAAGAATCAGGCGTTTCTTTTTCTGTACAATACACTACTGACAGCAAAGAAACTCTGGAGCGATATTATGCTGAAAATGCAGAGGAATTGCGCAAACAGAATAAGATTTTTGAAGGAAAATTTGTGGCTTTCCGAACAGAATTAGAAGTTGTGAGTGAACATTAAAATGTATGTCTAAAGGCTCGTCAAATTCCAATTTTAATAAAAATCCTTCAGTGCGTCCAAAAAAGCATTTGGGGCAACACTTTCTTACAGATTTAAACATTGCCAAAAAAATTGCCGATACCCTTACTTTGGAAGGCTATGAAAATGTATTGGAAATTGGCCCCGGAATGGGCGTATTGACACAGTTTTTATTAGAAAAAGACTTGAAGCTTATCGTTCTAGATTTGGACAAAGAATCCATTTCTTATTTAAACAATCATTTTGACCAAGCACAGCTACAAATAGTTGAAGCTGATTTTTTAAAAGTAGACCTCGCTGCTTTTTTTGGCGGTGAACAATTCGCAATCACGGGAAATTTTCCTTACAACATTTCCAGTCAGATTGTATTTAAAACTTTAGAGTGGCGCTCACGAATTCCTGAATTTACCGGAATGTTTCAAAAAGAAGTCGCTCAGCGAATCTGTGAAAAACCGGGAAGTAAAACCTACGGTATTTTATCGGTTTTGACACAAGCTTTTTATGACACAGAATATCTTTTTACTGTTTCCCCGGGGGTTTTTAATCCGCCACCAAAAGTTGACAGTAGCGTTATCAGACTTCGTCGCAAAGAAAATTTTGAGCTTCCGTGTGGAGAAAAATTATTTTTTAAGGTCGTTAAAACTGCTTTCCAACAACGCCGAAAAACCTTGCGAAACAGTTTAAAATCATTTAATCTTTCCGAGAAACTAAAAGAAGATAGTATCTTTGCATTGCGTCCCGAGCAACTCTCTGTCAAACAATTTATCTCGCTTACACAAAAAATAGAAATCGATGCAATATCCGCTATCCGCTGACATCATAGCTCAAGTATCGCAGCTCATTGCTCAACGAGATAATGAAGCTTTAAAACTCCTATTGCTCGATTTTCACTTTGCGGACATTGCGGAATTAATTAACGAACTCAATCCTGAGGACGGGACTTATGTAATGAAATTGCTGGATATTGAGATAACCAGCGAAGTTTTTACTGAAATCGATCCGGATTTACGCGAGCAAATCTTAAAAAACTTTACACCTTCTGAAATTGCCGATGAGCTTGAAGAAATGGACACTGACGATGCGGTGGACATTATCGCCGAGTTAGACGACGAGATTCAAAAGCAAGTCATTCACGAAATGGAGGACAAGTCGCACGCTGCAGACATTGTTGAATTACTCCGTTACGACGAAGATACTGCCGGAGGATTGATGGCAAAAGAACTGGTGAAAGTAAAAGAAAATTGGACGGTTTCAGGTTGTGTTCGGGAAATGAGAAAGCAAGCCGAACACGTGACCCGTGTTCATTCGATTTATGTAGTAGACGACGAAGGAAAATTAAAGGGACGGTTGTCGCTGAAAGATTTATTGACAGCACCGTCTCGCGCATATATTCGTGATATCTATATTCCGAAAGTAGATTATGTAACCGTACACACAGAAGGAGATGAAATTGCCCGTATCATGCAAAAATATGACCTGGAAGCCATTCCGGTGGTTGATGATTATCACGTTTTGGTGGGGCGGGTCACCATTGACGATATCGTAGATTATATTCGAGAAGAAGCGGACAAAGACTATCAGTTAGCAGCGGGAATTACCGGGGATGTCGAATCAAGTGATACTGTTTTTAAACAAACACGCGCACGCTTGCCTTGGCTTTTAATCGGGATGTTGGGAGGATTGGGAGCAGCAACCATTATTTCAAATTTTGAGATGATTTTGACATCTTATCCGAAATTATTAATTTTTGTTCCACTCATTCAGGCAACCGCCGGAAATGTAGGAGTACAATCAAGTGCCATCATCGTTCAAGGATTAGCAAACGGCACGCTGAAAGGTCATCTGATGGCTCGTATCTTTAAAGAGACTTCTGTTGCATTAATAAATGGGATCTCTCTTGCCGTCATTGTTTTGCTCGTCAGTCATTTTGTCTTTTATACCAGTTATTTGGAATCGCTAAGCATCGGAGTAGCGCTTATTTCCGTTATTGTTATTGCAGCAATTGTCGGTAATTTGATCCCGTTAATCTTAAACAACAGAGGAATTGATCCGGCATTGGCAACGGGTCCTTTTATCACCACAAGCAATGATATCTTTGGAATATTCACTTACTTTTTAATTGCCAAAACTATTTTAGGATTTTGAAATCACAAATTTTTACACAGCTCATTGAAGTGCCCGCTTCTGCCATTGACAATTTAAATCACGTGAACAATGTCGTCTATCTGCAATGGTGTTTGGATGCTGCCGAAGCGCATTGGATGAACAAAACGACTCCGGAAATCCGCGCCAAAAATGTATGGGTCGTTCTCAATCATTCCATTAGCTATCTCAATCCTTCTTTTCTCGGAGAAAAATTACAAATACAGACTTGGATAGAAAGTTATAAAGGTGCCAAAAGTGTGCGGAAATATAAAATTGTAAGACCAAGCGATAAAAAAGTAATTATTGAAGCCGAAAGTCTGTGGTGTTTTCTCGATGCAAAAACATTCCGCCCGACTA
>JAAYLC010000245.1 GCA_012522045.1 Bacteroidota bacterium | reverse complement strand
TTTCACAGGGGCTTTTTCTTTTTGCTCAATAATTACATCGCGTCCTGAATCTAAGTATTTAAGAATGGAAACGGCAACTTCTTCTTGTACATCTTTCCAGTCAACAATGTCATATTTTTCAATGGCAATAAAATTTTGTGAGATAAAAATCGTTTTTACAAAAGGAAGATAAAACAATTCTTGAGCCAAAGGGCTTATCTTTGCTTCCTCGACGTTATGAAATTCATAACTTCGCGTTTTCGTAAGAAATATATTTAAATTAAATTTTACAATTCCCGGATGTGTTGTGGGTACAATTTCAATCGTGGTAGTCATAACAAAAATATTTTTTCAAAAATACAGAATCCGATGCAATTTAATGGGGTATAAAAGAATGTCTAACATTAAATTAAGGATTTAAGAAATGAATTTTAGTAAAAAAATGATGTGCAATTATTATTGTTTCATATTAAACTTTATATTTGACAGTTGCCAATAACAGAATTTTATAGAACATAAATGATTGTCGTTAACGTTTTGTTTTGTAATATTGGGAATATTTTTGAAACAGACTTTAAAAACTAGATTTAGTAAAGAACGACAATCGTTAAAATCGATATTTGAACAATTATGAAGATTAAGCTTATTCCCCTCTTGCTCCTTCTTTTAGCACCTTTTATTTCTTTTTCTCAGGATGGTATTCCTATTTATGCCGATTATCTTTCTGACAATATGTACCTGATTCATCCTGCCATGGCTGGAGCAGCTCATGGAACTCGCGTACGACTGGGAGCAAGACAACAATGGTTTGACCAACAAAATGCTCCAAACATGCAGACTTTTAACATTTCGAGTCGCATCACGGAAAGATCCGGTTTGGGAGCTATTTTCTACAATGATAAAAACGGGTTTCATTCTCAAACAGGAGGATATATTACCTATGCGCATCACATTCCGTTTTCAAATCTGCTAACAGACTTGAATCAACTTTCATTCGGATTGAGTGTGGGACTTACCGATTCTCGGTTGGATGAAACGCTTTTTGATATGAATCACTATGACCCGATTATTACCGGAAATATTGAAAGTGCTACTTATTTGAATGTGGATGTGGGAGTCTCGTATCACTTTTTGGATTTTGCAGCACACTTGACAGTGAAAAACTTACTGTTCCAAGAGCGTACCAATTACACAGAGGATATAGAGTCTACGAATCAACGTAAATATTTATTGGGCGCATCGTATACTTTTGGTGCTATGAATCGTGATTGGGGATTGGAAGCTTCAACAATGTTTATGTTGACCGAATTAACCAAAGAATCATCAGTAGATGTAAGTGCGCGTTTATTCAGAAGATTCGAAGGGGGTAGAGGATGGATTGGAGCTTCTTACAGAAGATCCTTAGACAATGCGGAATATTTCAGCGGATTGGGAACCAAAACTCAATCGATGCAACATATTACACCGGTAATCGGAGTTAATTTTCACAATTTCGTAGTCTCGTATATGTACACTTATGAAATGGGAAATATTACTTTTGAAAATGGTGGATTTCACGGCATAACCTTGGGGTATAACTTTGGAGTTTCTCCTCAAAAGTACGATTGTAACTGTCCTAACGTGAATATGTAATGATTCTTCGGTCTCTGAATAAGAAACACCCCAAAATACCCGATACGTGTTTTATAGCCGAAGGTGCAGTAATCGTCGGGGACGTTGTTTTCGGTGAATATTGCAGTATTTGGTTTCACGCCGTTATTCGCGGAGATGTTAACTCCATAACCATCGGGAATAAAGTCAATATCCAAGACGGAGCCGTCATTCACGCAACTTATAAAGTTTCACCTACAGTTATAGGGAATAATGTATCCATCGGTCACAATGCCATTGTTCACGGATGTACCGTTCACGATAACGTATTGATTGGAATGGGGGCGATTGTCATGGATGATTGTGTCATTGAGAGTAACAGTATTATTGCAGCAGGTGCGGTAGTTTCCAAAAATACTCATGTAGAAAGCGGGAGCATTTATGCCGGAATTCCTGCACGAAAAATTAAAGACGTAAGCCCGGAGTTGACAAAAGGAGAGATTGAAAGAATAGCAGAAAACTATATCATGTATTCCTCTTGGTATCAAAAAAAAAATAGGTCAAAAAAGTTTCTAAAAATCCAAAGTCGAAATTTCTATTTTATCTGAGTATTCTTGTAGTAACGACTTAAGAATGCGCGCATTGCCGTTGGTATGAAATCTATAAAAGGGTTTTTCGTTTTTTTCATCAAGCATTTTATTGTCGGTTAAAACTTTTTTGGTTTGTCGAGCAACAGCTTCTCCGGAATGGGTTATTTGAACGTGCGATGGTAAGATTTGTCGTAATATCGGAGTGAGGTAAGGATAATGTGTGCATCCCAAAACGACGTGATCCACATTTGCAGCAATCATGGGCGCAGTATATTCTTTTAATAAATTGATGATTTTTGGACTGTCGATTTCCCCTGCTTCAATTAATGTAACCAGTTGTTTGCCTATGACTTCAATAATGTCCACCGTATTGGTGTAATTTTTTGAAGCTTTATTAAAATGGGTGCTGCTCAAGGTGCCTTTGGTAGCTAAAACTCCGATTCGCTTTGTTTTGGATTGTAATGCGGCCGGTTTGATTGGAGGCTCAATTCCAATGAAAGGAATGCTGAATTTCTCTCGTAAGACCTCAATAGCATTCGTTGTAGCCGTATTGCACGCAACGATAATAATTTTACAGTCAAATGCAATCAGCTTTTCAACATTTTTAATGCTCAATCGTATAATTTCTTCTGCAGGACGATTGCCGTATGGAGCATATTTGCTGTCAGCAAGATAAATGGTGTTTTCATAAGGCATCAATTTATGGATTTCGCTCCATATTGTAGTGCCGCCTACGCCGGAATCAAATAAACCAATTGGATGTTGTGATTTCATAACGGCATAAAGGTAGAATATTTTAATATTTTAAAATAAAAAAAGCCTGCAGAATACTCATGCAGGCAATGTGATGTAATTAAAAGTTGATAGAAACTTAAATTCCCAGTTCTTTTTTTACATCGGCCATAAGGTCTTTTCCTTCTGCCAATATAATTCCGCTCCCCATAGTAGAATCAAGAACGTAGTGGAATCCTTGGTCTTTTCCTACTTTTTGAATGGCTTGCTGTGCTTTTTCTAAAATAGGTCTGAATACATCCGCACGTTTCTGATCGAGGTCTTCTAAAGCCTGCTGACGATATGCTTGTACGTTGTTTTGCATATCTTGAATTTCTTCAAATCGGCGTTGGTTTTCCTGTTCTGTTTTTGAGCTT
This sequence comes from Bacteroidota bacterium, assembly GCA_012522045.1. Classification (GTDB taxonomy): domain Bacteria; phylum Bacteroidota; class Bacteroidia; order Flavobacteriales; family Flavobacteriaceae; genus JAAYLC01. The sequence goes on along the minus strand of JAAYLC010000245.1, from coordinate 4,917 downwards.
GCTTCACTGTCGTATAATCGGGCTTTATTTTCAAGTTCGCGCATCATTGCTTTAATTTCAGTTTCATAAGAACGTTGTATTTTTTCCAAGGACGATTGTGCAGCTTTATATTCCGGCATGGACTCAATTAATTCCTGTGCGTCAATATGGGCTATTTTCGTCTGGGCTACAGTTACGCCAACCGAGCCTAAAATTAGTGCTAAGGCAACTAATATGGATTTCATTCTTTTCATTGTTTGCAGTTTAATTTAAGTGTTATAGATATAATATTATTTATTTAATCTCTGTTTTTTCTTGCATTTTCGATAGAGTCGCGACGGCGTTGTCTTTCTTCCAGCATCGCTTTCCTTCGATCTTCATATTCTCTTTGGCGTGCATTGCGAATGGAATCTCTTTCTCGTTTACGGGCATCTAATATTTGTTCACGTTCTTCTTGTCTTTTCTCCATTTCCATATCGCGTTCGGTCGGTTCGGTATTATCTCTTTCTTCTTCTAATTCAATTTGTCGTTGCTCTTTGCGATTGGTCGCTTGAACACGTCTACCAGCCCTTTCAATGCTACGCAAAACCATGTCGCTGATATCATGGCGCTCGGAAGCGTATAACATTACCACATCCGCAGATTTATCAAAAATAAAATCATAATTTCGATTATCGCCAATTTCTTGAATAATATTAAAAACCTGATCTTGAATCGGACGCACCAATTGGCGTCGTTGGGTGATTAAATCCCCTTGAGGTCCAAAGCGTTGTTGCCGATAATCAATAAGTTCATCTTCTTTTATTTTTATTTCTTCTTCGCGTTCGTCAATCAATTCTTTAGTCAATAGGATACGCTCATTGGCTAAATCTAATTTCATCTGCTCGATTTCATTGCTCATTTTTTCAATGTCTTTTCTCCAGCGTTCAACTCTACCTTCTAATTGAATCTGAGCAGCTTTATATTCGGGAACACTTTCCAAAATGTATTCCATATCAATATACCCTATCCTGATACCGCGTTGTGCCGTAGCAATAAAACCGCAAAGGATAAAAGTGAAAATAATAAGTTGTCGTGATATTTTCATAATTTGTTCGATGCTTTCTTGTGAAAAAACTATGCCAAAAATTAAAATTGTTGTCCGATAATAAAATGTGTTTGCCATCCACTGGGTTCGGTTCTTCCCTGAACCGAGTCAAATCCATACCCAAAATCGATACCCAACATTCCAAATGCAGGCATAAAGATACGCAATCCTAATCCGGCAGATCGTTTGAGTTCGAATGGATTGTAATCATTAAAATTGTTAAATGATGCCCCACCTTCAGCAAAACCAAGAACATAAATAGAAGCCATTTGAGCTAAGGTTACGGGATATCTAACTTCTAACGTAAATTTGTTGTAAATAGTATTTCCGTCAATATCGCTAAGTGATTGATTGGGATAACCGCGAAGTTGGATAATTTCGCGACCGTCCAAACTGTATGCGCCCAGTCCGTCTCCTCCTAAAAAGTAACGCTCAAAAGGGGGAACTCCACGTGCATTGTTGTAGGCTCCTAAAAATCCGAATTCAGTACCCGTTCGCAGTACCAAACGTTCCACCAAACGGGTGTACCAATCTCCTTTAAATTTTATTTTATAATACTCAAGCCAGTTAAATCGTTCTTGATCAATTTCAGAGCGGCGGTTTTGCGCATCTACAATTTGACTGCTGTTGGAATTCGGATTCCGAATGATTTCTTCCATCGAAGCACGTTCTGATTGTAAAGCTTTGTAATCTACATTGTTGAACAATGAATATGGCGGAGTCAATTTGGCAGTAATGCTAAAATCCGAACCGCTCATCGGATAAATCGGATTTGCTGAAGTGTTGTTTCGGCTGATTCCGATGGTATACGCTAAGTTGTTGGATTGTCCGTCACCGAAAGTAAACAATCCGGTGTTGTAATTACTCAAATTGTAATGTTGGAAACTGAGTGCATTTGACCACACAAAGTAATCGTCAGGCCAAGTAATTCGTTTTGCCAATCCGATTGAAGCACCGGAAATGGTAAAACTACGGCTTTTGTCTGCACGGCGATCATAGTAATTGTAATAATATTGTTCGGTATGTGAAATTGAAGTTGATAATTGTACCGGTTTTTTTCCGCCTAACCAGGGTTCTGTCAATGACAGGCTGTAGGTTTGATAATAAGCACTTGCTTGAGCACGGAGTGAGAGCATTTGTCCGTCACCCATCGGCAATGGGTTGTAGGAATCCCAGTTGAAAATGTTTCGTAGGGAGAAGTTTTTAAACGAAAGTCCGATGGTTCCGATAAAACCGCCGCCGCCGTAACCTCCTTGTACTTCTACTTGGCTTGAACCTTTTTCAACTACGGAATATTCTAAATCGACCAATCCGTTTGCCTCATCGACATTTTTAAAATTAGGACTGAGTTTTTCAGGGTCGAAAAAACTCAATTGTCCCAATTCGCGAATGGTTCGAACAATGTCTCGTTTGCTGTATTTCTGTCCCGGACGAGTTCGCAATTCACGATAAATGACGTGGTCGTTTGTTCGGTCATTTCCTACAACAGTAACATGATCAAAATAAAACAGATTGCGCTCCATGATTCGGATTTCAAAATCAATGGTGTCATTGCGTACGGCCACTTCCACAGGATTGATTCGCGCTGCCAAATATCCGTTGTTTTGATATAAATTGGTAATGTCGTTTGCCTCGGGATCCGTGTCGTCTGCAATTCGTTTTTGCAACAATACGCCGTTGTAAACATCGCCTTTCTTTACGCCTAAAACCTGACGGAGTTCCGAATCTGTATAAACACTGTTTCCGATAAAGCGAATGTCTCCAAAATAATATTTATCCCCTTCTTCCAGTGCGATTTTAATGGCTAAATTTTTATCGTCTATCACCATCAGAGTGTCATTTACAATACGTGCATCTCGATACCCTTGCGATTTGTATTTGCTCAGGATAGATTCTTTGTCTTCTTGATAACCTTCTTCAGTATATTTTGAACGCTTCCAGAATCTGACAAAATTTTTCTGTTTTGTCTTTTTCATTGCGCGTCTCAATTTTGCATTACTGAATTGTTCATTCCCCGTAAAGTCGATGTCTTTTACTTTCACGCGATTTCCACGGTCAATGTGGATGTGCATGTCTTGAGAAATTTCATTGCCCAGGGAATCAATAACCGGTTCGGTGGTAATGGTCGTTTTGGTGTTGAAAAACCCGTCTTTACGATATTTTTTTCTGATGTAATTGCTGGTAGTGGTCAGGAGGTTGTTAGTTATTTTGGTTCCGGGGGTTAAATCATTGTCTTCGATAATCTCTTTTTTCTTGGATTTTCGGATGCCTTTCCCGCTGATAGTTACCTCGTGCAACTTTGGAAGCTCAACAATGTAGAGTTCTAAATCGATTTCGTCACCGTCCATTGCCGTCACATAAAATGCAATATCGCTAAAAAGATTTTGATCCCACAGTTTTTTGGTGACGGAGCTCAATTTTTCACCGGGAATTTGAATCTGTTCGCCCACCCTCAATCCTGTGAAAGCAATTACGGTTTGCTCGTTAAAACTTTGCGTTCCGGTCACAGCAATTGATCGAATGGTGTATCTTTTGCCACTGTCAAACGGATTTTCTTGGGCATGGACTGTTATTGCAGAAAAGATTACTAACAAAAAAATATTTAAAAATCTTCTCAGTCTTGTTGCTTGAGACTTATTCATTAAGCTGGTCACTAGTTCTTCCAAATCTTCTTTCTCTATTTTGATAATTTAGCAAAGCTTTATACAGGTCTTCTTTTGTAAAATCTGGCCACAAAACATCTGTAAAATACAACTCTGCATAGGCTATTTGCCACAGGAGGAAATTACTTATTCGTTGTTCACCACTGGTGCGAATCAGCAAATCCACATCGGGCAGATTATGTGTGTATAGATGATTGTTAATTAGTTGTTCATCAATATCGAGCGGCGAAATTAGTCTATTTTTAGTTTTAACGCTAATCTCTTTCACGGTTTTTACTAATTCTTCTCTCGAACCATAACTAAGTGCCAAAGTCAGCGTCATTCTTTGATGGTTTTTTGTCTTTTCGATAACGCTTAACAATTCCTCTTTTGCAGGCGCTGGAAGATTGTCAATATTCCCTATGGCATTTAATTTAATGTCATTTTCTGTAAGTTTTGTCAATTCGGATTTTAACGAGGATACAAGGAGCTTCATCAATAAATTCACTTCGGTTTCCGGTCGTTTCCAGTTTTCTGTAGAGAATGCATACAAAGTGAGGTATTTAATGCCGATTTCTGCAGCGCCTTCAACAACTTCTCTCACGGCTTTTGTCCCTCTTTCGTGACCTTTGTAACGAAAAAGCCCCCTTGTGGTTGCCCATCGTCCGTTACCATCCATCACGATGGCTACATGAAGAGGAAGTTTTTCGGGGTTGATTTTGGTTTTGGTGTCCATAAATTAGAAATTGCAATAACAGGGTTTTCTTCCAAAAGTAAAAGTAATATTTATCCCCGTAAAGAGATACCAATCATTATTATTGATATTTCCGAAAGCATGAATGCCTGCATTTGCATCTTGATTTTTTGGATTGCTGCCGTCAAGGTTGTCCGTGAACGTGTACCGAGCGCCTATCTCAGCGCCAATCATTGCATGACGTCCAAGAGTTGCTTTATATCCGATCACCATCGGAATGCCAAGATTAACTGAATTTCCGGTTGACGTTATAACATCATTGGAATTTTTATAGAGCGAATGATACCCGATTAAATTAATTCCCGTAAATAAATAAGGACTGGAAATCTGGTTTCCACTATGCACGTCAAAATCCCAAAACGTATATTCAATTCCAAGTGAAACTTCTCCTAAGGTATTTTCAAAATGATACCCGCGTTGATTGCGTCGGGATTCATGACTGTCAATATCGTCGG
>JAAYLC010000183.1 GCA_012522045.1 Bacteroidota bacterium | reverse complement strand
GTTTAGCAGGTTTTAAACGATGTTCAAAATCATCGGCATTCCATAGCTGAAAATTTACCGTTTTTTCTGTGCGAATTACTCCACCACAATCAATGAAGTTTTTTGTAATCATTCCGACTTCGGTAACGTGAAAATGTTCTGGAACAAAAGAGCCGTTTTCCAATTTGAATGTTACATTTTCTAAAGTTGGTAAAAGTGCTTTTACTTGTGATAGTTTCATTTTGGTATTATTTTATGTTAGCAACAATTTTTGTTTTTTAGAGTAAGTTTTACCGAAATATTTGTAAAATATTTTTGCAGTTCTTCAATAGTATTTTCGTCAATGCAATAGCAAATCGTGTTACCTTCAATGGTTCCCTTAATTAAACCAGCGTTTTTAAGTTCTTTCAAATGTCTTGAAACAGTCGGTTGTGCAAGAGGAAGTACATCAACAATATCTCCACAGATACAAGTGTCCACAGATAGTAAATATTCTATAATTGCTACTCGTGCAGGATGTGCCAATGCTTTTATAATGTGAGCAATTTCGTGTTGGCTGTCTGTAAAATCCTTTGGTTTTGTTTGTTCTATTTCCATTTCCATTTCTTTATTTCTATATTGCAATATTGCAATATTACGATAAAGATATTAGTAGTCAATTATTTTTTGAAATAAATTTCAACTGTCTATAAAAGTTAAATAGGTTTGATTTTTTAGAGTATTGTCGATTTATGTACGGATGTTCGACAGGGTTGCACCTAACGGTCTTGTATATGGCTCGTAGCGTGTAAATTAGCGATTATTTTCGGTTAAGCACGAGCCAAATTTTTTAATTTTCTTATTATCTTATCTTTTCAATAAGCCAAATTAAAAAATTTGGCGGACTTGCAAATATACCTTAACTTCGATTAAGCAACTAATTGGCTATGAGCTATATACGTTGTTGTGGTGCGTATTTTTCTACGTTTTTTAGTCAGATATATTTTCGTAAATCAATATATTTTCTGCTTTTAAAATTGATATTCGATGATATGTTGGTGTGTATCCTCTTTCATTTGGTTTATAATATTCATAGATATATTCTCTTTCGGTTTGGTAATTAGCTGTAAATTCTTGGTAATTAGTACTGTCAGAATACCTTGGTTTATCAACTCTAATGTCAATTGGTTTATCTACGAGATGTTGATAGTTTTCAGCGTTTGTGATTTTATTTATGATTCTTGATTTGTCGGATTCAGATATTGTTAACTCAAACCGGTGATAAAAGTCTTTAATTCCGGTAAATTCATTAGAGTTCAATTCGAAGTTGTCCTTAAGTTCAATATTATGTTCAGCTATTAATTCTTTTGCGTCTGACTTGAAAAAGAGTTCATCTTCAAAAACAACCGAAAGTATGAAAGTCAGAACAGCAATTGACAAAATTCCCGCAATCCATTTTCCTAATTTTCTTTTTCCAAAACGTTTAGGAATCCAATATCCGAGGTAAATCAATCCGATTGTGATTCCGATAATCAGAAGTATGATTAAAATCCAAAATATCAAAAAAGAATCCATTTTAATTTCATCGTTTCGTTTTTTTTATATGCACCACAACGGTCTCGTATAACCGTCAGTTACGGATTTAAAGTTAATGATTTTCGGTTTAGCACTGGCGTTAGCAATTCCGAGTGGATTCGGACGTAGTCGAATCCGCCGTAATTGCGGTTATACATTGTGCCTGTTGCACAACTTCCTCCAAATATAGTTAAAGATGGTTTATTTACTGAATTAAAGACATAATATTATTGTATATTAGTAGTGTTTATCACGTATATTAGTAGTGTTTATCACGTTTTTTC
>JAAYLC010000230.1 GCA_012522045.1 Bacteroidota bacterium | reverse complement strand
TGGAATGTGTAAAAGAACACCCTTCTATTAAATTTAAACCTGATTTTTCAAATGGCTATATCTGTCCTCTATGCTTTGAAACTTTTTTTGAAAAAGATTTAGATGTTAAACTTAAAAATCATTTAACGCTTGAAGATATACCCCCAAAATCACTTGGTGGTAAACCTATTGCTTTAACTTGTAAAAATTGCAATAACAAAAGTGGTCACGAATTAGATGCACATCTATTGAAAACACTTTTGTCCATTGATGCAAAATCATTTTTACCTAATTCAAAAGCAGAAACGACTTTTGAGTTAAATGGAAATAAAGTTAACGGAATACTTGAAGTTAATGAAAAGGGAACATTAAAATTGGATTTACAAACAAATCGTTCCAATCCAAATCAATCAAGTCAGTTTATGAAAGATATGTTTCCACCAAGAACTATTTATAATCCGTTATTTTATCCCGATAAAATGTTTGATAATGCTTATCAACCCCCAACATTTAAAATTCAATTCAAAGAAAATTAAAACGAAAGGAGCGCAGAATTTGCTTTGCTAAGAATTGCGTATTTACTTCCTTTTGCATTTGTAGGTAATGGTTTTCTAATTAACGGTGGACTTTATAAAGTACGGGAACAAATCTTAAACCCAGACCAAGAAATTTTACCAAAGGTGTTTTGGCTAAAAGTTCCTTTTCCAAAAGAATGTGAAGGCGTAAACATTATTACACTTCCAAAAGAATTGCGGAGTTATCTTGTTGTGTTTAACTTGAAAACAACAAGTCAGTCAAGACAGTTTGCAATAGTATTACCAGGGCATTCAACACCAAGTACAAAAGTTTACGATTTTATCTCTAATGAACTTTGTGTTGGAGACGGCACAACATTTTGCAACGTAACGTTTGAACATATCCCGCATCAAAATTATCTCGAAAAAAAAGAATTAGCTTTTTCGGGAAATTGGTTTTGGCAGGAATACACAAAAGACGACTATAAACCAAGATATAAACCAGAAACCAAAACTTAATGAGTATGAAGTTTGGTAATTAAAAACTAAAATAAAATGGCAATAATGCCAACGCTAAAAGCCATTCACATTTGCAATTACTCACGATTTTATAAATCATTTTTGGAGTTCGTGAACTTCGTTTCGCACCAGCCATCGCTAAAGCCAAAAATTGCAAAAGAGCTTGCTTCCCTACCCGATTAAAAATAGTTTTCCCCTCTCCAAAAAAAATACAGTGAATCGTGGAAATAAAAGTATTGCATTGAATGATGGCGAGCCTTTAACAAATGGTTTGCCGCAAGGGCGGGTTAAGGCTAAAGTTTGAAGTTTCGGTTTTCTATTCCGCAAAACTATTTTGTTTAATATGTTTTAAATGTTAATTTAGATCAAAATAACTTTAAGGCACAGCGTCCATAAGGAATATATCCGCAATAAATGGATCAGAAGTGTCGGATATACTAATGTTAGCAGCCATAATAACGAACACCACAACAAGACAGAGAATGAAAGACAAAATCAATTTACTTTTTAAACCGTTTATCCTGACACTTTTAGGACTGACAATTGGTTACTCATTTTTACATTGGATAATTTTTCTTGAACTTGAATTATTTCAATTGAAAGAGATAATTACAAATTTTGGTATTCCTATTGTTTTGACAGGACTTGCTGCTTGGTTCATATTAAGACCAAGATTTAAAATTCTAAACCTTGAAGCAAAGCGGGGAAATTGGAGAGACTTTTATAGTTTCATTTTATGGATTGCCTTGACAGTTCCTCTTATCATAGCCCAAGAATACGTTGTTTCAGCAACAGGTAAACTGACAGAATTAAGTTCAATCAACGAAATCAACAAGTTTGAACTTACAAAATACTACTCTATTAAAGATTATTACATTGACAAAAATGCAATTGGAGTTCATTCAGCATTTGACGTAAGTGGAAAGCATAACGAAAGTTTCAATATGCATATTTACGTAGCACTTCCAATTTTTGAGAATGTAAGCGACACAGGTAAAGTAGAACCAGCAGCTTGGTTAGGCACAGAATACCGAAAGACAATTAGCAACAGACTTGAACCGAACGAAAAAGAGCAGAAATATCAAGAGTTTGCAAATGAAAGCCAAAGAGATTTTGACCGTAAAAACGTTTCAGACTTTGTGTATTTAGACAGACTGAGACATTCTGATAAAAGAGAAGGTTTTATTGAAGCAATTAAGACTAACCAACTTTATAAACCCAATGACATTGTTCTTGAAGCAGTAAATGAACCCTTTGAAGCAAGAAACGGAAATAAGTTAGCTTGGATTTTTGGTTCTTCATTAATTGGTTCAATCATTTGGTTGATTATGCTTCTAATTCCCAAAATTGACGAACAACAACTAAAAAGAATAAAAGAAGGAAAACCAGACAAAGAAGCACAAGAAGAAATTCAAGATTTCATAGACTTCTTAAAACCAAAAGAAGGTTATTTCATTACACCAATTCTCATTTATGCAAACATTGGAATTTACCTACTAATGGCAATTATGGGTCTAGGTTTTATCTCTTTTAAAGGACAAGACCTTTTACAATGGGGAGCCAACTATGGACCATTAACAAAAGGTGGCGAGTGGTGGCGACTTTTGACAAGCACTTTCTTACACGGTGGACTAATGCACCTATTAGCAAATATGTATGGACTTCTATTTGTCGGTATTTTTCTTGAACCAATTTTAGGAAGAGCAAAATATTTGACTGCCTATATATTGACAGGTATTCTTGCGAGTATCGCCAGTATTTGGTGGTATGACGCTACTGTAAGCGTTGGTGCTTCAGGAGCAATTTTCGGACTTTACGGAGTTTTTCTTGCGTTGCTTTTGACAAAAGTATTTCCACCAGACTTTGCAAAAACATTTTTAATCAGTACAGCAATTTTTGTTGGCTTTAACTTGCTTATGGGTTTGACAGGCGGAATTGACAATGCAGCTCACATTGGCGGACTTTTAAGTGGGTTTGTGGTTGGACTAATCTTATACCCGATAATAAAAAAACAGACAGAAAATGAAGCGACTGAATAGAATTACGGCTGCTAACAGCACCTATACGCAAGCAGGGGTTTCGTGCTTCGTAGGACAGGAAAGTGGTAAATTTAAAGTTCAGTTCTTCGTAGGAAGTTCAGTGGTTAAAATCCCTGCCTGCGTATAGCTGAGAACCGTTATCGCTCAGTGTAAAAAGACAAAGACAGTGAACAAAATAACGTAATGACTAATACAGAATTTAAGAAGAAAATAGCAGAGACTACAGACCCAGATTGGTTTAAGAACATTTCTGTGACTTTCAATTTTAATTACGTTGGTGTGAATCAAAAAGTAGTTGGCTTGACTGCAATTTATGAATATATAAATCAACAAATTGACGGCTGGAATAAAATTGAAACGTCTTTACCAAGAGAACTGGAAAATTCTAAGACATATTTCAACCAATTAAAAACTTCTATAATTCAATTTCTTAATAATTATCACAATCAAGCTGGCAGCAATTTGACAAGTTATTGGAGAAATGTGCAAAGACTTTTTACTAACACAAATAATTTCCCATTACCATACAATATTCCTGAGACAGAATTCTTAATAAAGGTTCATAAGGAAAGCCCACGATATTTTCAAGGTGCATATATTTTTCTCATTGGTAATAATTTTAATATCAATAATAAAGATTCATTTTTTGGAGCATTGTTGGCCTATGAATTTAGCCAAAAAGATACTTCTGAAATTGTTGAAAGAAGAAATGCTGAAAAATCATCAATTTCAAAAATCCGTAACGACTTTCAAAAGTATTTATCTGAATCCGAAAAAGTCGTTGTTGACCATATCAAAAACGCAAATGATAAATATGAAGAGTTTATAAAGAAAATTGACGAACTAAAGGCTGAAAAAGACTCGCAATTCAGCACTTGGTTTGACGATATTAAAATAACGAAATGGCAAAATTGGTATGACCCAACAACACAAAGAGTAAAAGAACTAGAAGAAACTTATCGTGAAAAACTGAAACTTGAAGAACCAGCTAAATATTGGAACGACAGAGCAAGTAAATTGAAAACACAAGGATGGATAGCACTTACACTTATAATTGTCCTTGTTGGTATCACCTGTTGGTCTTTGGCAGAAATACTTTGGACAGCTCCAGAACAAATCTATGAATCTTGGTTTGGTAATGATAAAAGTGCAGCAATAAGATGGTCAATTATCTATATAACTTTGATTTCGTTTATTGCCTATGCTATTCGTGCTTTGACAAAATTTATGTTTAGCTCATTTCATTTATCTCGTGACTGTGAAGAAAGACATACTTTGACATATTTTTATTTGTCCTTGCTCAAAGACTCAAAAGTTGACGAAAAAGATAGACAATTAATAATGCAATCACTTTTTAGCAGAGCAGAAACAGGACTTTTGAAAGATGATTCTTCACCAACAATGCCGAGTGAGACGATTGGAAAAATTATATCAAGACAATAGAACACCAGCCACCAACAGGCGTTTGGCTCAATGGCTGGTGACGTGGTTAATTAAAAGTTTCGGCTTTCTATTCCTCAAAACTATTTTGTTTAATATGTTTTTAAATGTTAATTTAGATCAAAATAATTTTAAGGCACAGCGTCCATAAGGAATATATCCGCAATAAATGGATCAGAAGTGTCGGATATACTAATGTTATGGGCAAGCAAGAGAAACACCCTACCTGCCCGATAACTTTACTTTAAAATTACAACACTTTTAACGGCTCTGATTTTATCTTTGGCAGAACCAATGTTGAATTTTTTACCAATTTTGAAATATTCTTTAATTTCTTTGTTGGTCAGTGTTCCAGCCATTGAAGTAGTAATTACATCACCGCCTTCATAAGTAACTTGAACAACTCTTAGTTTAGGGTATTTTCCCATTTTTGAAAGTATTTAATTGCCAACCCATAACATCAAATATAAAACAGCAGGGCTGTGATGCTGAATTATACTGTGTGCCACTTTTCATCATTTTGTAGTCGGCTGATAGGGGTTTGCACTTAATCCCTGCCGATTTTATATTTGTAGCCGTTATGTGCCATTTTTGAATGACAATGCGAATAGATACAGACAAACAAATGAATTTACTTAGTGATAAGAACGTTGCAATAATTGGTGGTGGACCCGTTGGACTGACTATGGCAAAATTATTAC
>JAAYLC010000221.1 GCA_012522045.1 Bacteroidota bacterium | reverse complement strand
TTCTCTTTTACGGAATTCCTGCTGAATTATTTTTTCAATAGCTTTAATTTTTCGCACTTCCGATTTTGACAGAATAACTATGGAAACGCCCGTTTTTCCGGCACGTCCCGTACGACCGCTTCTGTGCGTATAAGTTTCAATTTCATCGGGAAGTTGATAATTAATCACATGAGTGATGTCAACCACGTCAATTCCTCTTGCAGCTACATCGGTTGCAACCAACATTTGAATCTGATGATTTCGAAATGATTTCATAACCAAATCGCGCTGATTCTGACTTAAATCACCGTGTAATGCAGCGGCATTATATCCATCTTCAATAAGTTTTTCAGCAATCTTTTGCGTTTCGATTTTTGTTCGACAAAACACCACAGAGAAGATGTCGGGATGCGCATCTGCCAGACGTTTCAAGGCATTATAACGATCGCGTGCATTGACGACATAATATTCATGGGACACATTTTGTGACCCGGTATTTTTTGTTCCGATAGTAACTTCTACCGGAGTGTGCATAAACTTTTTGGCAATGGTCGAAACTTCTTTGGGCATTGTTGCACTAAATAACCAAGTGCTTTTATCAGATGGCGTATGCGAAAGAATATCGGTAATATCTTCGTAGAATCCCATATTCAACATTTCATCGGCTTCATCGAGGACACAATACTCAATTTGAGAGATATCAACCATTTTTCGGCCAATCATATCTTTCATTCTTCCCGGAGTTGCCACGATAATTTGCGCACCTCTTTTTAATTGTCTTGCTTGATCGGAAATGCTTGCGCCACCGTAAACGGCAACCACATTGAGTCCCGGACAATATTTTCCGTAATTTTCCAATTCGTTGGCTATCTGCAAGCACAATTCACGCGTGGGAGAAAGGATTAAGCCTTGAGTGACTCTACTGTCGATATTAATCTTTTGGAGCATGGGAAAACCAAAGGCGGCGGTTTTTCCGGTACCGGTTTGTGCCAAAGAAACCATATCTGTTTCTCGATCCAGAAGAATTGGGATTGCTTTTTTTTGAATTTCCGAAGGGTGTTCAAAACCCATATCGGCAATGGCTTTTAGAAGATTCTCTTCCAAGCCTAAACTTTTAAATGCTGTCATTTGTTTATTTTAATTGTTCCTTAGATGCTATGGGAAGCTTTGAAAACACCTGTTGGACATAAACAAAACAGCTTCGGATGAGCACCTTTCTAATATGTATTTGTAAAACTTCGTCTGACGAAATTTTAAGGGTGCAAAAATAGATTAAATTATTGGATTTATTGATAGATACAGGAAGTAATTTCTTTATCGGGAATTTGCATGAAAAAAATTGAGGTTCTTTGCTGAATCATAATTTATCCAACTTCTTTAATCCTCAATATTACGGTCAGGAATAACGTTTGCATTTGGATTGATTAACTCCTCTTCAGAAATTGTTCCGGATGAATTTATTTGATATTCTATAGGAAAACTGCTGTCATCGGGTAAAACTGGCAACACTTCCATTTCACGTTGTGCTTTTTTATTGAAGAGTTTCCGCATTAATTCTTCTACCGTATTAAAACTTACGGAATAAGAAAGTCCCAAACCTTGTTCAAAAATTTGATCTTCCCCGATAAATTGTAAATCTGCTTGACGGTTAAAGAATTTCATCCTCAAACTTCCGTCCTGATTCATAAGCCATTGAACTTCAATATCTCCAGCAACTGATGTTTCTGTGGTTCCTCCTACCGGCACGGCCACTTTTCCATTTATTAAAATTCGTTCATTGATTTGTGTGCTTAGAGTAACTCCAAATCTATCGGCTGTTTCTTGATCAGGTAAATTGGAACCCACTGAATAATCAAGTCCAACTTTAAACTTTCCGTCTTGGTCGGCAAATAAACTGTTTACAAGTCCGGACATTCTGTCGGCAACTGTTCCGGCGAATGCGTTTGTTCCTCCAAAATTATCGTCGACAAACGAATTTGATGCCAATAAAAACAAAGCCTGATTTTGGCGCTGTTCTTCTGTTTGCAATTTAAATTGAAGTTCGCTGTTTAGGGTGGAACTTACGCGCGGAAATTCAATTTCAAATGACAATCCGGGTTGTTCTAGTTCGCCATTCAATCCTACGTAAACTTCGACGGGAATTTTTCGGTTGATGGTTGGATTATCCAGAAGTACTGAAGGATTTGCTTCGGTATTGTACACTGCCTGTAAATCTAAAGTAGCACGTTCGGGAGCTCCGTTCCAGATAATGAGTCCGCCCGGAACCACAGCGATATTTCGTTGAATAATCCCGCCGTATCTAAAATCAAATTCACCTGAAAAAACCACAAAATCACCGTACATCAAAAATTTTCCGGCAGTATCGATTCGCAACAGTAAAGTCCCGCTTCCCCTGCCTTTTAAAGTAGAATTATTTGCCTGATCCACCACCACTTCGACTTCGGCATTGTTGTTTATATTCAGGTTGAAATCAAGCACCATTTTTTTAACTTCTGTGATTACGGTGCCCTGCCCTTCTATCCTTGCTCTTTTTTCTTCAGGTGAAAGGAAATGCACAAAAGAATCATCGCTTATGGATTCAACCTCACTAATCGGAATTTTAAAACTCGTGCCGGATTCCGTAGTGGCATCGGCATGAATGACAAGCTGATCCACAGGGCCGTTAATGGTTACCAAACCACTCATAAAAGCCGTTCCGTAATAAAGTGCGTCTTCACTTTCGGGAGTGTCTAAAACCAAAAATCGTTCGGGAGCCTGCAATTGAAGATTCAATTCCCAATTAGAAAAATTGGTATGTCCTCCATATCCTGAAAGTACTGCTTTTGTGTTGTATTTAGTGTCTGTTAGCGTCGTATGTGCAATTTCAAATCTGTTTTTACTGACGTTAATGGGAGTGTTGTTTTCAATTTGAAAATCGGTGTTTAAATACGGTATTTTTAATCCGCCTTGTTCCAAATTAAAGAGTCCGCGGATGTCGGGTGATTTATAATTTCCGGAGACAATTGCATTTCCGCTCAGATACCCTCGAATGTTTGAAATTACGTCACCTCCAAACGGAGTAAAAGCCTGAATATTAAATCTATTCATGTCTAAATCTAAATGAATACTTGAATCATCTCCTACTACATCTATGCGTCCTTCTGCAAGAATCGATTTACTTCCCCGATACGTCAAAGATGAAGCAATTGTATATTGTGTCAAATCTTCATTTCCTTCTACGTTTAAATCCAAATTTCCAAAAGGAATTTCATTGATGAATAAATCTTTTATAGTAATTGAGGACGTCGGATAATAGGCGTTTTCTTTTTGTAGAAAATTCAGTTTTCCGTTAACGTTTCCGCCCAGTTTTAAACTATCGATATCCGGGATGATGTGATCAATATTTACATTTCCAAAGTTCAGTTTGATATCTTTATAAGTCGAATCGCGAAGCACTCCTGCCAATTGAATAATTTCCTCTTCATGACTGAAAACAATGCTGTCTAAGTGAAGCTCAGAGAAATTATCATTAAAAACAACCTTATTGCGATTGTTATTTGTTTCATTTATATGCCACGTATTCCCTTTGTAAATGATGTCTGATTTTTTTGCTCCAATAACCGATTTTCCGTTTTTGTTTATGGTATGATATAATGACAGTTGGTATAAATCTTCCTTTGTTCTTCCTCCTTTAAGCTCTCCTTGAATATACATGGTATCGTTTAATGTTTTGTTTATGACATTTAAATCAGTCATTTCATAAAATCCTGTATTGATTGAATCCGCTGAAATATAGGTGTTAAACAATGGGTTGTCATTGTCCATATTAATTTTTAACTTCCCGATATAATTGTTGAAAAGAAGTATTTCCGGTGAATTAAAGTCGAGTATAAATTTGGATTCATCCGAATAAACTGCACCTCTAATCCGCGTATTATCTCCAAATTTAAGTTGCGGAATAAATACATCGACAATTTTATTATAAACTTCAAAATCATAGTTTATGTATTGATTTCTGGTAACCTCTTTAGGAATATAATTGGCATAAATGCTTGCTACGCCGTTTTGAAAAAGATTAGGAATGTCTTTCAGGATAAATTCGCCGCTAATTTTACCATTTAAAATATCAGGGGAATTGACTTCAATAGTGCGAATTTTATCATCAAAAGTGGAAACAATCGTAAAATCATCAAAGTAAAAATAATCGTGTTCATTTTGATAAAAGGTACGGCTAAAATTAATGGTTCCTGCGACGTCATCAACAGTATTTCCTTCCATGTCAACAACCACATCTCCCGTAAACACTGCGATACTGTCTCTGCTGACCAGATTGAGCTTGTTTAAATCCGAATAAATGATATTTGCATGAAAATCCAATTTATTTCGTTCCAATGATGCATCGATTAATCCGTTGAACTCCAATTGCAAATTGGGATCGTCAATAATCATATTTCCATCAAAAATCGGATTTTTAAAATTTCCTGAAAAATTGATGTTTTGATACTCATACCCTTCAAAAGAGAGGTTTTTTATTGTTCCGGCCATCTCCGTATTGATGGTTTTTTGATTTAACCCGTGTCCTTCTACTTCTAGATTTCCTGAAATCCTGCCAAGCAAAGTTGTTTTTGAAATCTGTCTCAGATTGAAATTGTTCAATTCCAATTTGCCGTTGTAATACGCATAATCAATATTTTCAATGTTTCCGAGGGTCAAATCAATTCGCGCACGCCCGATTGCACTGGTTAAATTACTGTTGGTTTGAATTTCATCTGCTATCATTGAAGAATTTCCCGCCAATCGAAAGTTCTTTAATGCTTTTAGCTCTTCAGGAAGTGAATTGCCCAGTATATTCGGCATCAAACGACGCAAATCATAATAATTTGTTTGGATGTCGTGATGGTTGGCATAAATTTCAATTGGTTCTGAATCAAGGATGTTTTTAAAATCAAAATCTCCTCTGATTTCAGTAGTTCCTAGTTTTAAAAATGTTTTTTTCGCTTGAAAATCATTTAAAGTTCCTTTGATTTCGGTTGAAAGTTGAAGGACTTGATCGTTTCCAAACTCATTGTAAAAAGTATTTAAATCATCAAGTGCAATTAAACTTTCTTGAAGTGAAGCCGTTATTATAACATCATTTTCAAAATTGCTCATGCTTTCAGTTTCGGAAAAATCAAAAATTACGTCACCTTGCAATTTTGTACCTGAAGAAGTTTCAAGCATAAGATTCATAAATGTCATATAAGTCCTCCCGATTGCAAAATCGGCAGTAAGGTTATCGACTTTCATTCCGTCTTTGATTTCAAAATTCATTTCGTCGATTGTTGCACTGATATCGGGACCGTCGATGTTAAATTTTCTTCCATCTAAATTCACGTTTTCAAATATGAAAATTTCGGGATTTTCCAGATTCTCATTTATAATCTGAACTTGTGTATCGATAAGTTTTACGGTACGCCCGGACAGAAAGAAAGGTTTTCCGGATTTTTCTTTGTCAGAAGCAAATTTATCGGTGAAAACCGTCAGGTTGTCTATTTCTTCACCTTTATATGTCTTCAGATAAAATCGCGCATTTTCCAATCGAATTTTATCTAAGTTCAAATTTCCTTCGATTATTTTTTTTAGACTTAAAATGTTTGTTTGAAGTTCCTTGCTGTAGATTAAGGTATCTTGATGATGATCAGCTATATAAACTTCACGCATATCAATTTCACCACGCCAATTCAATCCCAGTCGAGTCACTTGGATTGAAGTTCCAAAACGCTCGTTTAAATCTGTTGTGAATTTATCTGCAGCCCAAGTTTGGACGGATGGTATTGAAAAAACAATAATCAATCCTAAAAAAAGTGCTGCAATACAAACAACTATCCAACTGATGATTTTTAATAGTTTTCTGATACGCTTTATATGTTTTAATTTTGCATTTAAATTTTTAATGTGAACCCTTACGACATCTATATTTTAGCTATCGAATCTTCTTGCGATGACACTGCCGCCGCTGTGATTCATAACGGTCATATACTGAGTAATGTTGTGGCTTCTCAGGAAGTCCATCGTCAATTTGGCGGTGTGGTTCCCGAACTTGCCTCACGCGCACATCAGCAACATATTGTTCCTGTGGTTCATCAAGCTTTACATCGTGCAAATATCGATAAAAATCAGTTATCTGCTATTGCTTTTACGCAAGGTCCTGGGCTTTTAGGTTCTTTGTTGGTCGGAATGTCTTTTGCCAAATCTCTGGCGCTGAGTTTGGAGATTCCACTTCTCGCAGTAAATCATATGCAAGGGCATATTTTGGCACATTTTATCAAAGAAGAAGGTAAAAATCCACCGCAATTTCCATTTCTGGCATTAACTATCAGTGGCGGACATACTCAGATTGTTAAAGTTACCGATTATTTCGAAATGGAAGTCATTGGAAAAACAATTGATGACGCCGTAGGCGAAGCATTTGACAAAAGTGCGAAAATCCTCGGACTTCCCTATCCCGGAGGACCTTTGATTGACAAGTATGCTCAAAAAGGAAATCCCAAACGTTTTAAATTTCCAAAACCAAAAGTAAATCCTTTAGATTTTAGTTTTAGCGGTCTGAAAACTTCAATATTATATTTTATTGAGAAAGAAACAGCAGAAAATCCGGATTTTATTCAAGACAACATTCATGATATTTGCGCCGGTATTCAGTTTACAATTGTTTCTTATCTTATGGACAAGTTGAAAAACGCAGTGAAACAAACCGGAATTAAAGAAATTGCCATTGGTGGTGGAGTTTCTGCAAATAGTGGAATCCGAAAAGCACTCAAAGAAGCAGAAACTAAATACGGATGGAAAACGCATATTCCCAAATTTGAATATTGTACAGATAATGCCGCGATGATTGCGATTGCTGGAGAATTAAAATTTAGAAAAGGAGATTTTGCTTCTCAAAACGTGGTTGCAGTTGCACGAACCGATTTTTAACCAGTTGAGATGCATTTATTTTACAATCCTTTTATCAGCGATACAAACAGTTCTGAAGTTGTCTTAGACAAAGAAGAAAGTCGCCACATTCATAAAGTATTGCGGAAAAATATCGGAGATAAACTAACTTTCACCAACGGTAACGGGAGTTTTTTTGAAACTGAAATTATCCAAAGCGGAAAAACCGTAAAAATTAAGATTTTAGAAGAAAACAAAGCTACACCCATGCCGTATGCGCTTCATCTTGCGGTGGCGCCGACCAAACTAAACGACCGTTATGAATGGTTTTTGGAAAAAGCAACGGAAATTGGTGTTACGGAAATTACTCCCATTATTTGTGAACACAGCGAACGCCGCGTCATCAAAAAAGAACGTTTTGAGAAAATTATTCAAAGTGCGATGAAGCAATCTTTAAAAGCGCATATGCCCATATTGAATGATGCCATTTCATTTAAAGATTTTATAAATTCTGAACCTTCTTCCGAGATTAAATTAATAGCCCATTGTAGTGATGGAGAAAAAAATGTTATAAAAAAGGTTGTGCATCCCGGTAAAAGTGTGATGATTTTAATCGGTCCCGAAGGTGACTTTTCAGACAGTGAAATTAAGATGGCGGAAAGTTTAGGGTTTCAATCCATTCATTTAGGAAACAGCAGACTGCGTACAGAAACTGCTGCCATTGTCGCATGTCATAGTGTTTCTTTTATAAATCACGAATAAAATAATGTACATTTGAATACTGAATTTTCTAAAATGACAAAATTTTTAAGTTTCCTCCTTTTGGTTTTTGGAATGTCAACCCTGTGGGGACAAGAAATTGCAGTTTTAAAATATGAAGGTGGTGGCGATTGGTATGCAAATCCTACAGCATTGCCAAATTTGATTGCATTTGCAAACAGTGAAATAGGAACGCGAATTAATCCGGATCCTGCTACGGTAACGCCCTCCAGTCCTGATTTGTTTGATTATCCTTTCGTTCACATGACCGGTCACGGAAATGTCTTTTTCTCCGGTGAAGACGTAGATAATTTAAGAGCTTATTTATTGAGCGGCGGGTTTTTACACATTGACGATAATTATGGAATGATTGAATACATCCGTCCTGAAATCAGAAAATTGTTTCCTGACGAAGAACTAAAAGAACTTCCCGGCGACCATCCGATTTTTAATGCACATTTTAAATTTCCAAAAGGCTTACCCAAAATTCACGAACATGACGGATTACCGCCTCAGGCATTCGGCATTACCGTAAATGACCGTTTGGTACTGCTTTTTACTTATGAAACCGATTTAGGAAACGGATGGGAAAATCCTGAAATTCACAACAATCCTCCGGAAGTACGTATAAAAGCATTGCAAATGGGAGCCAATCTGATTAAATATGTTTTTGAAGCACTTTGATACAGTTTATTTTTATTCAACTTACTATCTTTAAATCGTGAAACAAACAGCTAAAGCCATTACAATTGGAATTTTACGAGCCGTAGGAATAATGGCGGGGATATTTATTTTGTTTTGGTTGTTGTTTAAGATTAAAGCCATTTTTCTTTATATCGGACTTGCAGTTGTGGTTTCGTTACTGGGACGTCCGATTATGATTTTTTTTAAAAAAAGAATGCGTTTAAACAATGTAGTTTCTGCATTTCTTACGCTGTTTATATTTTTAGGTTTTATCTCTTTACTGGCACGTATTCTCATTCCGGTCGTAATCAATCATGGAAAACATTTTACACAAATTGACTTTGAACAGGTTAAACGCGATTTAATTGAATTGAACATACAGGCAAGTGATTATCTTGGTGTTGAACTTCATTTTATGGATGCCATCCGGGAATCTTCCTACATTCAAGATTTTAATGTTGCCACTGTGACAAGTTTTATTGAAATGTTATTTGGAAGTATAGGAAGCATCTTCGTAGGTATTTTTTCCGTCTTATTCATTTCGTTTTTCTTCTTAAAAGACGAATCCTTATTTGGTCGGACGATTGTTGCATTTGCACGACGACGTGATGAAGAAAAGTTCAAACGGATTCTCATTAAGATTAAAGAATTGCTCTCCCGATATTTTGTCGGGATTTTAATGCAAATCATGATATTACTGTTGTTTTATATCGTCTTGCTGTTGTACTTGGGAATCACAGATGCCATCGCTGTTGCCTTAATCTGTGCCGCGTTCAATATAATCCCTTATTTAGGTCCCATAATGGGTTACATTTTTATGTTATTGGTAATCATCTCCAATAATTTGGGAGCAGATTTCTCCACAGGGCTGTTGCCATTGTTGCTTACTGCTTCTGTCGGATACGGCGCAGCGCAATTGTTTGACAATGTAATCACCCAACCTATTATTTTCGGGCGCAGCGTCCGTTCCCATCCGTTGGAAATTTTTATAATTATCTTAATCGGTGGATTTATATATGGAATTCCCGGAATGGTGCTCGCCGTACCCGGATATACCAGTTTAAAAGTGATTGCCAAAGAATTTTTATCTGAATATAAAATTGTAGAAAGATTAACCCGAAATTTATAAAGTGTTTAATCACGAACTTCTAAAACCTGAAATCCAAGAGTTTATCTTTAATTTTAAAGATTCTGTTTCGCAACTTTCCTTTTCGGGAAGCCCTTTTAAATCGGTACGTATAAATGAATTGACCGAACAAATTCACAGTCGCAATCGCATTGTCAAAAAATTACCTACGTGGTTTCAAACAAAAAACATCATCTACCCTCCTATTCTGAATTTGGAACAAACCTCATCGGAACATACCGCAGCATACAAAGCTTCTTTGATTTCAGGAAATACACTTGCCGATATTACCGGTGGTTTTGGCGTTGACAGTTTTTATTTTGCTGAACGATTTGAGAATGTAACTTATTTTGAAACAAATGTCGAACTTTTTCAAATCGCACGACACAATTTCAAGGTTTTAAAGAGAAACAACATCAAATGCTTTAACAAGAACGGATTAGACGTTATCAAGGACAAACATTTTGATGTTATCTACGCAGATCCTTCACGAAGAAACAAAGAAAAAGGAAAGGTTTTTTTTCTAAAAGATTGCGAACCCGATATTCCGGAAAATTTAGAATTTATTCTAAACCACTGTGATAAAATTCTTCTGAAAACCTCTCCGATGCTGGATATTACAGTTGGAATCGAAGAATTAAAAAATCTTGTTTCACAAATCCATATTGTTGCCGTAAATAATGAAGTAAAAGAATTGTTGTTTCTGATAGGTAAAGAAAAAGAGAATTCACCTGAGATTTGTACCGTAAACATTCGAGGAAACGAAAAACAATTTTTCAGTTTTAAAATGAATTTCACAGAAAAAGCAACGTATGACAATCCTAAAAACTTTCTTTACGAACCGAATGCCGCCTTAATGAAAAGTGGCGGTTTTGAAGTACTTTCAAGTCGATTGGGAATTGAAAAAATTCATCCCAATTCACATTTATTTACATCCGAAAATTTAATTCCATTTCCCGGAAGAAGTTTTAAAATAGAACATATCGTTCCTTATAAAAAACAAGCCTTAAAACAATTTCCATTACCAAAACAAGCCAATATAAGTATGCGAAATTTTCCTGAATCTGTCGCAACGATTCGTAAAAAATGGAAAATTAAGGATGGCGGAGATTCTTATTTATTTTTTACAACACTTCAGGACAACCGGAAAGTTGTCTTGTTTTGCAGAAAAGTTTGAATAATCTCCAACTCCCGTATAAATAAATAAGCTGCTTCAAATTATCAAAACAGCTTATTCTTTAAAGTTAAATGGGGATCATTAATTATAACGGACGATCCGCATCATCAAGCGTCGGATCTTGATTTCTCTGATTTTCATCTTGTTGATGTCGAGATTGATTGGTGGGATTATTTCGTTCCGAATGATTTTCCTCATCCCAGTTTCGTTGCTCTCTTCCTGAATTCCGATTGGTTGGATTCTCTCTATGCGATTGAGAGTGAGGATTTGATTGATTTCTCTCAGCATCATCCTTCATTCTTCCTACAGGGGTGTCTGTTCCCGGTTCTTGACTGAAGCCCGGCTCATTTTTACCGTACTCATTACGCGCTTCATTTTGACGAATTTGATTTCTTTCTTCGTCGCGGTTTTTTCTTTCTTGTGGAATCATAACTTTAATTTTTTAAGGTTTAACTTTATTTATCTGCCATAAAAATAGAACAGGAAAATTCAAATAATTCTACTTCTAACAAAAGATTGGCTACCAATTCACACAGTTTAACGACGCGAAATCAATTCCACTCAAACCTAAATTAATAGGGTACAAAACCAAACGCTGTCAATCAGAATTCTAATAACAATTTTAAGTTTTAGTCAAAAACAAAACCTTAATATTTATAAATTCTTTAAATTCATATTAAATTTATGCTATTTTGTTAATTTTTATAT
>JAAYLC010000156.1 GCA_012522045.1 Bacteroidota bacterium | reverse complement strand
AGGAATTAAGAAGTAAGTTGTAAGAAGCAAAAGCCCAATGACCAATGACCAATGACTTTTCAACCTGACATCCGCTGGCTAGCTGATCCGCCGGGAGTCGGACAGGCGAAGCTCCGACACCCAAAACCAAGAAAGAGAGGACCCCTGGCGTTAAGCAGTAAAAATTTGTAAATTTGTAAATAAAAATTGTCTTCTTGAAGGTAGAACAAAACACAGCAAGGCTTAAGTATCTGCTGGCATTATACAAAATGACGGTGGATGAGCTGCTTGTGCTTATTGGTGAAGGTTTAAGAAAGCCACTGACTCGTGAGGATATTCTTGACAAGGAGATCGAGATTAATCATTTAAAGCGGATCGACAAGGTTTTTAAAAAGGGGCTTCACTATTATCTAGACCCAAAATCGCCCGAGGTTAAAAAAGAGGCCAGCATTTTTTTCAGGAAGCAAACCTTTGGCGCCGACCTGAATATTGGGGCAAGGAAGATCGTAAACCAATTTGAGGAATTAAAAATTTCACTTTCGGCCATTTCTAAACTGGCAGAGCTGAATATTGAAAGGACTTTGCCTGTGTTTACCATTCATCGGGATCCTAAAGCAGTGGCCGACCAGGTAAGAAAAGACTTATATCCCGAATTCAATTCAGTACCCAAAGAGTTCCTGAGGGCATTCATTGGGAAGCTTGCCGAAAACAACATCCTGGTTTTTGAGTTTGTCGAAACCTGGAATAAGAAGGAGAAGGCCAATATTGACGGGTTCTTTTTGCAACCCAACGTCATTGTGCTCAAAAGGCAACAGCAGGCTTTCCGAAGGGAAATTTTTTCGCTGGCGCATGAGTTGGGTCATTACCTTATCAATGAAGAAGAAATTGAGGAGCTCGATCTGGCCGATCTGGCAAGTCATAAAATCTCGAAAGTTGAGCGGTGGTGCAACGATTTTGCCTATTACTTCCTGGCCGGCGATGCTGACCGGGTGCTGCAAGGCCTTGGCAGGGCTGATGGCACCAACGACTATTATTTCGACATGATCGACAGCCTGTCAAAACAAACGCACCTGAGCAAGCTGGCACTGTTTACCAGGATGCTTTTTGAAAACAAGATTTCGAAAAACAACTACCACCTGGTGAAGACCGACCTGGAGAAGCAGTACCGTGACCGGCAGGAAGAAGAGAAAAGGAAGCGGGAGGAAGAAAAAGCCGGGGGATTAAAACAAAGAGGGGCAGCACCAAAGCCCATCAATTCGCCCCTGTTGGTATCAACCATTCAGGCCGCCTTTTACGAAGGAATCATTAATGAATACGACGTTTGTAAAACCCTGAATATTTCGCCCGACAAACTGGGTGCGTACCTGCAATGAAAGTAGTGATTGATACAAGTTCACTTTTGTCGCTGGTGCGTTATTACCTGCCATTCGACAAAAAAGGCGTGCTGTTTCAGTTTTTCAGAGAGAAGATTGAATTGGGTGAAATCATTGTCATTGACAAGGTGCTCGATGAATGCACCTACACCGCCAAAGGCATTGTGGTTAAAACGCTTGATTACCTGAAAGACAAAAAGTTTTTAAAAGCAGCCAAAGTACCGTACAGAACAGATGCCTTGCTTGCCCCTTCGCCGGCAAAGTTCCTCAGGCAGTTCGACAATCAATTTGTAAATACGGTTATCAGGCGGCAAAGAAAACTTACCGAAACGGAATATGAAAGCCAAAAGAACGCTTTCATGAATGGCGCGGATATGAGGCAAATAATTCTTGGTCTGAACCTGCAAAAAGGCGGAGAAGAAGTAATTTTGATAACCGAAGAAACAGAAAGCAGCAACGACAACAAACTGTTCAAAAAGATACCAGCCATTTGCAAAGAACTTGACATTGAAACCCTTACCCTGCCAGAACTATTGACCAAATATGAAGGCATTGACATAGACTTTAATAACAGTAATCAGTAGGCAGAATTCATTAGGCAGTATGCAGAAAGGAATGACTAATGACCAATTAACCTAAAACCCAAAACCCAAAACCTAACACCGATGACGCGAGGACGCGAAAAAGTAGGAAGTAAGAAGTAAAAAGTAAGAAGCAGAAACCCAAAGACCATTTAACCTAAAACCCAAAACCCAACACCTAACACCGATGACGCGAGGACGAGAAAAAGTAGGAAGTAAGAAGTAAGTAGTAAGAAGCAAAAGCCCAATGACCAATGACGATTTAACCCAAAACCTAACACCTAACACCCTTCAACCCTAATGGCCCCCATTGTTTCCATAATCATCCCCGTTT
>JAAYLC010000202.1 GCA_012522045.1 Bacteroidota bacterium | reverse complement strand
CGGATACGATCAGAAATAAACAGTTTCAGGAGTGGCAATGCATTTAAAATGAATCGACAAAAAATTTAAAAACGGGTTGTCGTGCATACTTTCAATTAAAACCGCAACTTCCTAATTGTTTTTTCAGTTTTTTCTGAATTCGTCGGGAAATAATCTTAAGGTTTGTTTAAATTGGTGCTTCAAGCGACTTTTATGTTATTTCAGAACAAAAATTAACCGTATTATTACACAACAAAAGCTATTTTTGTCAGGTCTATCAAACAGAGATTATATATAAAATAAAATTATGGGTATAGTAGCCATTGTAGGACGACCAAATGTGGGAAAATCTACTTTTTTTAACCGAATGATTCAACGCCGGGAAGCAATAGTAGATGCAATCAGCGGAGTTACCAGAGATCGACATTATGGCAAAAGTGATTGGAACGGGAAGTATTTTTCGCTCATAGACACCGGCGGTTACGTAACGGGAAGTGATGATATTTTTGAAGCTGAAATTGACAAACAAGTAGAGCTTGCTATCGATGAAGCCGATGCCATTATTTTTATGGTTGATGTGGAAAGCGGCATTACCGGAATGGATGAAGAAGTGGCAAATTTACTTCGAAGATCAAAAAAACCTGTTTTTCTTGCCATTAATAAAGTGGATTCCGGAAACAGACTTTATGATGCTGCCGAATTTTACGCGCTGGGTTTTGAAAAACTCTATCCCATATCCGGAATTAACGGAAGCGGAACCGGCGAATTGTTAGACGATTTGGTAAAAGTATTGCCGGAAAGAAACCGTGAAGAAGCCTCAGAATTGCCACGTTTTGCGGTAGTAGGGCGACCCAATGCCGGAAAATCGTCGTTTATCAATGCGTTGATTGGTGAAGACCGTTATATCGTTACAGATGTTGCCGGAACCACACGCGACAGTATCGATACGCGCTACAACCGTTTTGGTTTTGAATTTAATCTCGTCGATACTGCGGGAATCAGGAAAAAGAAAAAAATAAAAGAAGACATTGAGTTTTACTCCGTAATGCGGAGTGTTCGCGCCATTGAACACAGCGACGTGGTGATTATCGTCTTTGATGCAACCCGCGGATTTGACGGACAAGTTGAGAATATTTTCTGGTTGGCACAGCGAAACAACAAAGGAATCGTTATTCTTGCCAACAAATGGGATTTAATTGAAGACAAAGAAAGCAGTTCGGTGAAGGAATACGAACGTTATATCCGCCAACAAATTGAACCTTTTGTGGATGTTCCCATTGTCTTTATGTCGGCATTGACCAAACAACGAATTTACAAAGCCATAGAAACCGCAGTTGAAGTTTATAAAAATCGGACGCGAAAAATAAAAACGAAAGAATTGAATGATGTCATGTTGCCAATTATTAATGACAATCCGCCGCCTTCGAATAAAGGAAAATACATCAAAGTAAAATTCTGTACCCAGCTTCCGACGCACTATCCCAGTTTTGCATTCTTTTGTAATTTACCGCAATACGTAAAAGAACCTTACAAACGGTTTGTAGAAAACAAACTGCGTGAAAACTTTAACTTCACAGGCGTACCGATTACAGTTTATTTCAGAAAAAAATAAAAGGATTACAGAGCAATGTTTTCAATTGCTCTGTAATCCATCGATTTTACGTTATCATATTATGATACGTTATAGCCCTATTTCAGTTTTTGAAACCAAGGTTCTTTTCTCCTGGTAAAATAAATGATTATTCCCATAATCACGCCGACTGCATAAGCAGCGATGATAGTGGTATAATCCAGGAATTTAAATGAAAGTGCATTTATCAGGAGCAACCAGCCAAAACCAATTCCGTACATTGCAATAAACTGCCATTTGTATTTAAAAAATCCCATAACTTGTTGTATTTGATTGTATCGTTATTCTTTGATTCTTTCAAAAATAATGAAATTACATCATTTTTTTGATTCATAATTTTCATCAATTTAAAATTAATTTCGATTTTACGGTCATGTATAAGTTATAAACATCTCAAATAACACATCCGATTTGTTCAAAAATTTTATAGTCTAAATTTATTGTCTTAGGAATAGCTTTAAGTCTAACGTCTCAAAAACGTTTACAAATTGTCAAGTTTTGTTTATCTTGTAGCGTTTTTATTGATATTAATGAAGTCTTTATTATTTGTTGTTTTCCTGTTTTTTTCAACAGTTGTTTTTCCTCAGAAATTTAATGTCGGCGGAACTTTAGTTGATTCCGAAACTCGTGAAGTTCTTGAATCTGCAACGGTTTTTATCGAAACCGCAACAGACAGCACTTTGATTACTTATATGATTACCGGAAGAAACGGAGAATTTGCGCTTGAAGGAAACACAAATGCCGCTCAAGTACGTCTGAATGTCAGTTATATAGGTTATGAAAATTATCAACAAGTAATTGATTTATCCGAGCGAAGTCATGATTTAGGCGTGATTGCATTAAAACCTTCGTTAAACCAACTGGGAGAAGTCGTCATTACTTCCCGTGCGCCGATTGTCATAAAAAGAGATACGCTGGAGTTTAACGTTTCCTCTTTTAGAACAAGGCCCAACGCCACCGTCGAGGATTTATTAAAACAGCTTCCCGGAGTGGAAGTGGCGATGGACGGCACGCTTACGGTAAACGGAAAACCGGTTTCTGAGATTATGGTAAACGGCAAACCGTTTTTTGGCGATGACCCGACGATTGCCACAAGAAATTTGTCCAAAGAAATGATTGATAAGATTCAGATAACCGATACAAAAACAGAATCGGAGGCATTTACAGGTGAATCGGGGAGTCGTGAAAGTAAAACCATCAATCTAACTGTCAAAGAAGACCGAAATCGCGGTATTTTTGGAAGAGTTGCAGCAGGAATCGGGACTGATGAACGTTATGAATATGCAGGATTATTAAATTATTTTGACAACAACAGGCGAATGAGTGTACTCTTGGGAGGAAACAACATCAATTCCCCGGGATTCAGTTTTGGGGAGATTCGCGAAATGCTGGGCAGGGGAGGTTCTAATTGGCGAAGCACCGGAGGATCGTTTGGAATTAATGGTATGAACTTCGGAGCAAGTCAGGGAATTTTGGAAAGCATCCTTTGGGGTGCGAATTATGCCGATGAAATAACAAAAGGTTTTGACGTTTCCGCAGATTATTTTCATTCGGGAGGAGCGATGAACAATGAAACAAAACGAAATCGGGAAAACATCTTGCCGGATCGACGGTATTTCTCTGAAAACACGAGTGCCATTCAAAACGACAATAGAAGTGAGCGTGTCAATATGAAATTCAATATTAAAATTGATTCGACTTGGCTGATTCATATCCGCCCTTCATTTAATTATACTCATGCCAAAAGGAATTCCAATAATTACACGGCTTCTTATGATATACAACAACGGATGACCAACGAAGGGATAACCGATAATTATTACGAAAACGATACACGCAGTTTTTCAAATCGCTTGAATCTGACAAAAAAATATGGTTCGCGTGGCGGATTTGTTCGTTTGTCAGCCACAAATTCGTGGAATGAAGATTCAGGAGATGAATACACTTATAGCAATACCAAGATTTTTGGTGAAAATCCGTCGGAAGAGATTCGCAATCAGAAAGCAGATAGAAATCAAAAAAGTCAAGGTTTTACAGGAGCTGCCAACATTCAAGTTCCGCTGTGGGAGAAAAAACTTTTTGTGGATTTTAATTATTCCTTTTCTCAAAATAAAAACAATACGTCCAAGTTTGTCAATGATTTTGAAAATTCAACTATGGATTTTACCGAGTTTAATCATTTGTTAAGCACGGATTACAGGTTCAATGAAATCAGAAACAAACCCGGTGTTACATTGATATATCGCGAAGAAGGCAAGAATTTTAGAATAGGCGGAGGTTATGTTTTTGGAATTATGGAAGGAAGTGACGAGTTGCGACCGGATTTAAAAGTAGAAAACACATTTGAGGCACTGGAAATGCAGGCAAGTTCACATATTAAAATTTCTTCTTTGTCCAATATCAATATTTTTTACAGACTTCGGTCTCAAACGCCATCGATTATGCAATTGTTGCCGAGTGTCGATGTTTCAAATCCATTGCATACGATTATCGGAAATCCTGATTTGCTGCCTTCGACAACCCAATCGTTATATGCCGGATATTTTATGTCCAATCCGCAAAAAGGAATCAATGTTTATTTCAATTTAAATGGAAGTTTGATTGATGATTATGTGGTTTCAAAATCGATTATTGATGAAAATAACGTGCGTACCACTACTTATGATAACTTAGACGGGTTTCGCAGTGGAAATTACAACTTGTTTGGAGAGAAGAAATTTAAATTAGACAGCATCCGGAGCGTAACTGTCGGCGTCGGAATGTGGGGTTCTGTAAGGCGAAGTGTAAATTTCAACAACGGAATCCAATATGCTATGCGTTCCATAAGCACAGCTCCGAATTTTCAAACCAAATTTGAATGGAATAATGTTTTGAGTATGGAAATGGATTACAGCATTTCTTTTTCAGACAGCAAATACGAAAACAACATCTTTGATAATCGTTCTTTTTACAGTCAATCTCTTCGGGCGGAAACCAGTTTGTTGGCCATTGAAAATTTTGAATGGAAAAACAGTTTGGCTTATCATTACAATTCGCAAATTCAAGCAGGTTTTCAAAAGGATTATTGGCTGTGGAACTCTTCTGTTGACTATGTTTTCTTAAATAAGAATGCAATTTTAAGCTTGAAAGTTTACGATTTGTTAAATCAAAACATCAATGCCCGTCGCACGATATCTGATTTTTATATTGAAGATTATCAGTCAGTAATGCTGCAGCGATACTTTATGCTGGGTTTTAGTTATAAGTTTAATACGATTAAATAGTTGAAAGTTTTTTGCGTGATGCGTGAAGCGTGAAGGGTTTCTCTAATTGAAAGTTGAGAATTGAAATTTTTTTCTTTTTCCCTAATTGTCAATTCCTAAAATACATTAATCATTAAGTTCCGTTTTTCTTCAAAACAATAGTATCGTTTTCCAAAGCATCTACCGCATGTTGGAAAAATTCTTTTATGATATCGTAGGCTTCCGGTTGAAAGCGACATCCGGTGAGTCGAAAGTTAAAATGAACGTTGATTTTAGTATCGTCTAATGAATAGGAAATGGAACACAATCCTGTATTCTCCGGTAATTGGACTGTCTTGTTCTCCGGCAATTCTTGAACGCTGTAAATATTTCCCAAATCGATGCTCATTCTATAAATATTTGAAAAAGGGAATCCAAAATCTATGGGATAGGTTCGCGCTTCCATTTTAAAAGGGTTCTCTTCAAAAAACAGATGGCTGTAAAACGGATTTAATAAATAAGTATCGTCTTTTTTCTCCGGTTTAAATTCAATGGAATGGGTTTCTTTAATCGGATTGTCTATGTTTTCGATATCGTGAATTTGGTAATCCCGTATTTCTCTATCATCCTCAGTGTATTCCAGTTCGTCAATGTAATCATCTAATCCAATAGATTCTATAATTCGTCTTTTTTCCAGAGCGATATATCCTGAACTTGTGTAATTGACATCGCCTTTAAAATTTCCGTCCGGCATCGCTTGAACAGCGGATTCCACGAAAATCATATTGTGATTATGTGGCGTTATGGGAGTCCAAAAACTATCTCGTTTAAAATCAAAAACCCTTCCTTGTACATTTAAAGCGTAGAAAGGCAATATGCCGAAAGGTATTTTTTTATCGGTTGCGTCCAATAAATAAACTTCCCCATCAATCTCTAAGTAAACAATTGCATAATTGAATTTGGTCAATACGGGATGTAAAGTTGTGGGAAGTCCATTTTCTCTCGTAGAAAGCATCATTAATTTGGCATCGAGTTTGGCGGCCTGCAGCGAATTAATAAGCGAAATATTAATCTCTGCGGTATTGCCTACTTTCTCATCAAAGACGTCTTTAATCTCTGACCCGTAATTGTACAGGATGCCATTCCAAGTAAAATGATTTTGAATAAAACGATAAACAGCTTTTGCACGATTTACATCTTCTTGTATGGAAAGAATCGAATCAGGAAGCTTTCGTTTAAAGTATCTTTTATTTCTCAGTTGCTTTCCGAATATCTTATTCTTCCTATAATTTTTATCTACATCTTTCCATTTAGTTGAGAAATGATGAAGTCTTTTGAAATTTTTATTTACAAAAACAGATTTAGGTTCAAATTCAATACGGGCTATATAATTGTTGGGAGAAAGCATATGCTCTTCCATACGAAAAGCAGGAACGTCTTTCATAGCGTATAAATAAATGGGGCATCGGAAAGTATAGCCGGGACCTAATTGAATACAATCTTCACGCCATTCCGCAACATTTAAATAAAGATCTTCCTTCCCATAAAGGACTTCATTAAAGTTGAAACCAACAGGTTTTTTAAAAATCAGTTCGCTATATAATTTAGGGACGTCATCTTGGAAATTCCAGCCGTCAACATCAAATAAAAATCTGGATATCTTGGTATATGAATATTCAATGATGTCGCCATCCTCAATAGGCGGAAGCAACAATCTCATCACTTTTCCTACTCCATCAACGTAGGAAGGAAACAAGTCTTCTTTAGCTAAGGGATGACGAATGCCGCCTCTGTGAATGAATCCGCTCATGCTGTTCAATCCTTCACCTGAAGAAGTTAATACGATATTTTCAACATTTCTGTCAAAATCTGTAGCATCGAAAACTTTAATTTTTTTATAAATCGTTTTTACAAGTGTCAATTCTAATTGAAAGACCTCATATCCATAGTGTCCTTGCTCGTATAAAATTACCACAGGAGCGGACGGATCTTTATCATAAAATTCCATTGCAAAATCTTCTTCAGATGGTTTGCCGAATTCAGTAGTGATTCTGGTTTGTGAATAACTTAAATTGACCGTAAACAGTGTCAAGGAAAGCCAGAAAAATAATGAGGTTTTCATTCTATAGTTTCGTTGGTGGAGGTATGATTCATGTTTTATAAACCGTTAAAATCGTTTGGTGTTATTCTTTAATGTTCATTTATGCAATATCTTTCTTTTTGGGTCGGTAATTTTGGTATTACAGCCAATAAATACAACCAAACTCATTCGCAAGTATAACCATAAAATGATAAAATTTAAAATTTTGTTAAAGAGATTTTGAAATCCAAATCCAAACTTAAATTCAATCTAACATCACTCTCTATCACTCTCTATCACTCTCTATCACTTGCTTCACTCTCTATCACTCTCTTTTGTTCTCAATTGTTCTACTTTGCGCTTTTATGTTCTCTTTTATTCGCT
The DNA here is from genome assembly GCA_012522045.1 of Bacteroidota bacterium. Lineage (GTDB taxonomy): Bacteria > Bacteroidota > Bacteroidia > Flavobacteriales > Flavobacteriaceae > JAAYLC01. The sequence continues at coordinate 2,312 of JAAYLC010000202.1, read as the reverse complement.
TTTAACGAACTCCCTACACATTAACTAATAATTAATTGAAAATTGAAAGTTGAAAATTGAAAATTGAAAGTTTCGTTATCAGTTATCAGTTATCAGTTATCAGTTATCGGTTGTAGGTTGTCGGTTTGTCATTGCCTAATTTACGTTGACCGTTTTTTCCATTATTAAACATTTATTTTTGTAGATAATATTGTGTTTTTATTCTATATTGTTGACTTATTAGATAAGTTATTTACATATATACAATATTTAATAATGTTTATGAAGCCCAAATCCGTAAGTGATTCCGAATCCTAAATAACTGTGTTTTGAGATGTTACCTGTTAGTCTAAGACCGATGGTTCTGCCAAAGGCGGTTGGTTTTCCGACGTGAAACATAGCGTAAATTCTGTATCTTTCCTTTCTATGTTTAAACCATTTTATATTTAGTTCATACGCCATTCCATAATAATGCTTGATGGTTGATTGTATTTCACTGCCTTCGTGTCTATATCTGTATTCAAGTTCATTTGTGGATATTCCGGCGGCAAAACTTAACGATCGACCCTCTTTTACAAATCTTCGACCATAGAGCAATCCGATTTCCTTATTTTTATATCTTGAATAAAATACCGGAACACCTACTAATCCGGCAGTCGCTGCTTTATATTTATTTTCGGGATTTACAGTATATCTGATTGTAAAAAGGTTCTTTTTTATTTGATAACCGAGACTACCACCATAAATGTAGCCATTGTATTTATTAAAACTTCCACCAAAACCAAAAAGGAGTTCTCCATAAACGATAGGATTGCTTTTTTGGATTATTGTATCTTGACCGAAGTTTTTTCCGGTTAGAAGGAGTAATAGGATTAAAAAGATTTTTTTCAATTCAATTTATAATTCAAATATCTTTGTGGTAAAATTTTAAGTGTTTTGTGTGAAATATTTTGGTCAAAAAATAATTTCATATTGTAATCTTTCTATTCATCAGGTCTATTTTTCAAATCCATTCGCTCGTGCAAAATTCTGATTATTTCAATTTCCTCTGTGCTTATAATTTGATAAAAAATGATATGTTTACCAGTTCTCAACCCTAACAAATTTTCGCTTATTCCTTCATAGTTACTGCAAAGTTCAGGGTTTTGACCGATTTGCATACAAGAAAATTCTATGGCTTCATAATATTTATCAGCTTGCGTTTCTGACCATTCTTCATAAGTGTAAAACCAAATGTTATTTAGGTCATCAATCGCCTCTTGTCTCAATATAACTTTGGTCATTTTTAGCTTTTTGTCTTTTTAAAGCTTTCAAGTTTTCTTTAAAATCAAAATCTTCAACTCTCAGACTATCAAGTCCTTTTTGAATTGCAGCCTTCAAAGCAATTGCCTTGCTTTCCTCGTTCTCTAAAAGCCGGAGTCCTGCACGAATAACTTCGCTTACATTTTTGTAACGTCCTGACGAAACTTGGTTATTTACAAATTGGTCAAAATAACTTCCAAGTGATATTGATGTGTTTTTCATTGTTATAAACTTTATTCAAAGTTACCATAATAAAAGCGTCTGAAGAAATTGTTATAATGTAATTTGGTTTTGAGGATTGACGCTGCATATCGAAAGAATTTTATCATTCTATTACTTACAATTTTTAACTATCGCTATTTCCTTTGATATTTTTCAATTTCTCTCCAACGTTTTGGATCGACCATTTTCCAATAAGCTTCATAAAAATCTCTTTTATTGAGGTTGTTGTTTTTTATCAAATCTCCAAAAAGGTTTGTCAAAGCAATTTTTTCTTCAGTGGGTGCCGCTAAAATATCGTTCTCGTTTTCATCTAATACCATAACAGAGGCATAAATATGTTCCCATTCTTCAAGTCCGTTTGTCAGTACAGTATATTTTTTTTCGTTTGAAAAGAGGTCGATATTATGCCACATTAAGATGGGATAATTTCTGTTATTTGGAAAAATTGCTTTGTCCCATTTTCCATATTTATCATACATTGCTTTGTGCGTGTAAAAAGAGGAATAAACGCATTTATATCTAATTTCATTGATTCTTAAAGTGTCTTTTTCGTGTATTGTTATATAAACATCGTTCAAGATTTCCGTAAAATCATTCTCGTAAATTTTCGGACATTTTCCTTTAGCGGTTTTCGGCGAAGAAGCGCAACTTAAAAAAACAGAAAACAGGATTGAGACGTATATTGCTTTCATTTTGGTTAGTGTTTTTGATTGTTTGTCAAGTTATGAAAAAAATGCAGGAACTTACGCTCTTAACTTAAATTTTTAATTTACCCATTATATAAAACAACTTTTTTTACAAATAAAGCT
>JAAYLC010000085.1 GCA_012522045.1 Bacteroidota bacterium | reverse complement strand
TTACCGATGTCTGAATCCCTTTTACATTAAAATCAAAAGGTTTGACTTCGATATTTCCGTTGTTGAAAGTCAGATTGGTAGTGACATTTTTTAAATTGATTCCGTCCCAGTCCAAAAATGTTAAATTGTTTTGCAATCTGGAAACAAAAGGTGTTTTATCCGGATCTACGGATGCAGAAATTATTTCGGCGTCCGCATTTCCTGACAATGTGGATAATATCGGGGACAATTCCCTGTCCAGATTCCCGTTTAGCTGAAATTTTGTGTTGATATTTCCTTGTAAAGATTGCGCAATCGGAGCGAGAAACTGAAACAATTCCATTTCTCTGAACGTTTGGACAATATCAATTTGATTTAAATCGAGATTGACTCCAAAAGTGGGCGTCGCTTCTTTGGTAGACACATTTCCTGAAAAAGCGATATTTCCTCCAAAAATATCGGAGCGGAAATTCTGAATGTCAATGGTTTCGTCTTTTATAGTGGCGTTTCCTCTGGCATTTTTTAAAACCAAATTGTCATAAATCACTTGATTTGCCTGAAATGAAAAATCGGCTTCCAAAAAGTCAGGGATTTTAAGCGTCTCATTTTGGGCTGCCAATTGTTGAGTCTGCGATTTTTCTTCTTTAGCAGATTCGTTTTTCGATTCACTTTCAACAGTCATGAAATCACCGACATTAAAAGTAGTTGAAGTAAGTGCAAATTCACCTTTCAATTTTTGATTGGTGGTCATTAAAAATGAAAAAAGGTTGTGTAAGGTTCCGTTAGCATTAAAATCAGTATCGCCAATGGCAGCTTGAAGTTCCTTAAGCTGAATTAAATTCGGATTCATCGAAACGCTTGCTTGTTCTATGCGTAAGGGAGCTTTAAAACCGGCATCGTATTTAAATTTACTGAGTTTTGCATTTCCTTCGGCATGAATACGGTCGTAACGTTCTTTATCAATGGATTCCATATCAAAATTGGCAGAAAAATCAGCTTCAAAAATTCCTTCCGGTTTTTGTTCTATTTCCATTGGAAGAATTTTGTCGAGGTTGGAAAGGTTGATAATTCCTTCCATTTTCATTGCAACTTTGGCATTTTCTGTCATGTTTTTGATGTTGGCAGCCATACGGAAAGGCGCACCGTCAACCGTAAAAGTCACTTTCGGGATGTTTAACAACATATCTTTCATGAGTCCCGTTTCATTCTTAAGCTGTGCATCGATGACAATGTTTTCAACCGCCATCGGCAAATCGGGATATTTAAATGAAGCATTGTTGCTCTTAACATGAATATCCATTTTAGGAATGTGGGTTTCATCGATAATTCCTTCAATAACTCCGGTTACAGAAAAATCTCCTGTCGTTCTTACATTTTCAATTTGCTTGACGTATTCCTTAGGAATCAGCGCCAAAAAGTTTTTAAAATCTGAAGAAGGAGTTTTAAATGACAAATCGATTTCGTTATGTGAATCAAACATTTGAAAATAACCGTCAAATACCAAAGGAAGTTCATTGATTCTAGCTTCGTTTTCCATAAAGCTGAATCGCATCGTTTCTAAATTGATTTCCAAAACGGCGTCCAATAAAAGTCGATGGTTTGACAAATATTCCGTATCGTCCATACGAAGCGAAATCAAAGTTTCGGAATGTGTATCCAATCGGGTAACAGTTTCAGAAAGATCGCCGGTTCCGCGATGTTCAAAATTCGTAAGCATAAACAGAATTTTGGAGCTTTCATCCAAATATTGAATATTGGAATTCTTGATGCTGTAATTTTTTAAATTTAAGGTAAACGATTCTTCATCAGTTACTTCACTGCTTGACGAGACCTCTTTTTGTTCAAGCATGATGTCGTAATTGGCAGCTCCGGTTGAGTCCACTTTACTATTTACAAACGCATTGTCTAAATGAAATGCATCTAATTGTAAATCTTTGGTTTTAAAAAGCTGCATAATGCCCATTTCCAGGTTGACAGTACCACTTACCAGAGTGTCTCCTTCAAAAGGAGCTTTGTTGATGACGCTAAAATTATTTAGTTTCAATGAAGCATCCGGAAAATTCCTGAATAAACTCAAATCCAGATTTTCCCACGTAACTGTTGCATTCACATTTTCATTGATGGTTTTTAATAGGAGTCTTTCAAGACTGCCTCGAAAAAGAAACGGAGCACTAATAAGCGCTATAAGTAATACGAGGATTACAATACCAAAAATTTTCAGGATTTTTTTCATAAAACTTAAGATTACTATTTAATGTGAATAAAAAGAAATTGATTCCACTTTTTTTAAGAATCTTTTTCTCATAGTTTTACAGCCGCCAAAATGAGAAGGAAGTCTTCGGTTATTGCTTAATTTCGTCATAAATTTACTGATTACTGACTCAAAACCTTTAACTTATGCATTGCTTTCCTTGGGAAGCAATTTAGGGAAGCGGGAAGAAAATCTTCAACGTGCATTAGATCTTATTTTTCAACAAATAGGGAATATAACAAAGGTTTCCTCAGTATATGAAACGCCGGCATTGGGGTTTGAAGGTGATGCATTTTTAAATTGTGTCATCGGAATACGGACAGCGCATTCCGCAAATAAATTAATGGAAGATATTTTGTCGATTGAAAAAACACTCGGTCGCAAGCGAACTAAAAGCCCCAATTACGAATCCAGAACTATCGACATTGATTTGCTGTTTTTTGAAGATAAAGTCATTCATTCAGATTTTATAACAGTTCCACATCCGAGAATTCAAGAACGTAAATTTGTACTTGTTCCGCTGCAAGAAATTGAACCTGAATTTACACATCCGGAGTAAAAAAAAGATATAGAAACTTTATTTTCAGAAACATCTGATGCTAGCAATATTGAAAAAAGCAATTTTAAATTGAAAAATCCGTCAGAAAAATATCGTTTTGACAATTATAATTATATCGCTATCGAAGGAAATATCGGTGCCGGAAAAACGAGTTTGACCAAGAAAATTGCAAACGATTTTGATGCGAAATTAATTTTAGAACGGTTTAAAGACAATCCTTTTCTACCCAAATTTTATAAAGATCCAAATCGCTATTCATTTGCTTTGGAAATGTCATTTCTTGCCGACAGGTATCAACAATTAGTCGATGATATTGCCCAGTTGGATTTGTTTAATAATTGGATTGTCGCCGATTATGACATCAATAAATCGTTAATTTTTGCGAGCATCACTTTGCAAGAAGATGAATTTAGACTTTATAAAAAACTCTTCCGAATGATGCACAAAGAATTGCCCAAACCTGATTTGTATGTATATCTCCATCAAAATACAGACCGCTTAATGGAAAACATCCAAAAAAGAGGAAGAGAATATGAACGCAGTATTCAACCGGAATATCTTCAAAAATTAAATACCGGATATTTGAATTACATCAAATCGCCGCTATTTGAAAATGTGAAAATTATCGATATTTCTTCTTTGGATTTCGTAAAGAACAGAGCAGATTATTTGACTGTTTTAGATGAAATTTTAAATTGATTTAATCCATTTTCAGATAAAAATCCCTGACCAAGTTGATGTAATCTTTCGTGTATTTATGCCGAGAAGTTTCTATAATTACAGTATCTGTTTTTGGAGTCGTATTTGTTCGAGCAAAAGCAATTAAACTACGTTTTTCTTCGGATTTTTCATTTCCTTTTACTCTGCAAATATTATTAGGAAACAGCTTGTAATTGGATGCAATCGCAATAAAATGAGCTTCTTCTTTCCGAGGGATGATGACAGAAAAAATTCCGTTTTGTTCAAGCAATTGTGAAACTCCCGAAATCAATTCTTCAAAAGGTAAAGCTTCCAAAAATCGCGCTTTATCTCGAGATTCATTTCCCGATTTTTGGGTTTCACTAAAAAACGGCGGATTTGAAACTATCAAATCATATCTGTCATCAATTTCTTCGACAAATTCTTCAAATGAAGCGTGATAACAAAAGAGACGATCCGACCAAGGTGAATTTTCAAAATTTTCCACACACTGCTCATAAGCCTTATCTTCAATTTCAATGGCGTCTATCAGTTCCGCATCCGAACGTTGTGCCAATTGCAATGCTATCAAACCGGTGCCGGTCCCTATGTCCAAAATTGAATTCGGATTGTTTAAAGGTGTCCACGCACCTAATAAAACACCGTCTGTGCCAACTTTCATCGCACATTGATTTTGTGCAACGGTAAATTGCTTAAATTGAAAAACGTCTTTCATCTAAATAATTTAGGAGTATAATTCCATAAACCCTTCCGGCAAATGAAAATGAATGGTTTTATTATCACGATCCACTTTTTCTAAAAACTGATCAATGATGGGAACGAGCAGTTTTTGGTTGTTGTGTTCAATCTCAAACAAAGCTTGAGCGGTACTGTCATTGATGCCGACAATCGTTCCGAGCGTTCCATAGACAGCATCTTGTGCCGTAAATCCGATGACTTCGTGATAATAAAATTGGTTGCCGGTAAGCTTGGGCAATAATTCCAGAGGAAGGTAAAGAGGAGCGCCGATGAGTGCTTCTGCATCTTCTTCGGAATCCACATCCTCAAATTTTACGCGAAGCAATTCGCTTTTGTGGAGGTAACTTTTTTCAATAAAAAATGGAATCAGGTTTTTGTGTTGTTCAACAAAAACCGATTCCATTGTTTCATAAATTTCAGGCTCGTCAGTATCTAATTTTATCAATACCTCGCCTTTAAAGCTGTATTTCTTAACGACTTTACCAAGGTAGAAGCAATCTTCCTTTTGCATCGTCAATAAATTTATGCTTCTTTTTCTTCTGCCGGAGATTCGGTTTCCGGAGTTTGATTTTCAGCTTGAGTTTCTTCGCTTGCAGCAGCTTCGGTTTCAGCTTCTTCTGAAGCAGCTTCCTCAGGTGCATTTGCAGCAGCATTTGCAGCAGCGCGTTTGTCGCTTACCTCTTTTTCGGCAGCAAGACGTTCTGCTTTTTCTTTTTCCTTAGCTTCAACAATACTGTCTTTCTTGCGATCGATAGCTCCTTTTTTACTTTCTAACCACTCGTTAAATTTAGCTTCAGCTTGTTCTTCGGTTAAAGCACCTTTGCGAACACCGCCGGCCAAGTGATTTTTCAACAAAGCTCCTTTGTAAGAAAGAATCGCACGTACTGTGTCAGTGGGTTGTGCTCCATTTTGAAGCCAACGGACAGCGTCATCCACGTTTAATTCGATATCGGCAGGATTTGTTGTTGGATTGTAATGTCCGATTTTTTCAATAAATCGACCATCGCGTTTTGCACGGCTATCTGCTGCTATAATCCAGTAGTAAGGTTTTCCTTTTTTACCGCGTCTTTGTAATCTTAATTTTACAGACATAAATAAATTAATTTTTGAGGTGCCCGACCTCGGTTATAATTTGTTAATTCCGCCACTTTTAGCGGAGCGCAAAGGTAATGTTTTTTCTGTTTAAAAATGAACAGAATGTGATTTTATTTTTTATCTAAATAGTAATGTTAAAATTTGAATTGTGGACAACTCTTCTAAAATTTCACAATTCAATGCATAGAGAATGTGTATATTTATACTTTTGCACGGCTTTTCTGAAGTGTGTGACTTCTAATCGATTTCAATTATTTATCCTTAATTTTTTTGAAGAATGTATTTAATATTTGATACAGAGACCACCGGTTTACCAAAAAATTTTAACGCCCCTGTCAGCGATACCGACAATTGGACACGTTGTGTTCAGATTGCTTGGCAGCTTCACGACGAGTATGGGCGTTTGATGGAAGCGGAAAATCACCTTGTTCGTCCCGATGGTTTCAACATTCCGTTTGAGGCCGAAAGCATTCATGGGATTTCTACGGAATTGGCAGAAGAACAAGGAATTCCAATCCGGGAGGTTATTCAAAAATTTCAGGATGTTTTACGTCAGGCGAAATTTATCGTAGGTCATAATGTTAATTTCGACATCAATATCATGGGCGCTGAATTTTACAGATTGGGAATTGAAAATCCCTTGTCTGAAATTTCAGTATTAGATACTTGTACAGAAACGACGGCGCAGTTATGTAAAATTCCCGGCGGAAGAGGCGGGCGATTTAAATTGCCTACGCTGACCGAATTGCACGAACATCTTTTTCAAGAGCCTTTTGTGGAAGCACACAATGCATCGGCAGATGTGGAAGCAACCACGCGTTGTTTTCTAGAGTTAATCCGGAGAAATGTTTTTGAGGAATATGAACTTAAGGCAGAATCCGGATATGTAGCGAAATTTATCCAAGAAAATCCTGAAGAGATTCAGTTTATCGGACTGAAACATCTGAACTTAAAAGCAGAATCCGATAAAATAAGAAAACGACTTGAGGATTTAAAAAGAAAAGAAAAACCCACACAAGTTGAGATTCAGGAAAATGTTGAAACCTTAGAAGGGGTTCCCTTTGCGCATTTGCACAACCATTCTCAATACTCCGTTTTACAAGCCACATCGGACATCACTCAATTGGTAAAAGCTGCTGTTTCATTTGGGATGCCTGCTGTCGCGCTAACAGATATCGGAAATATGATGGGCGCTTTCAGGTTTGTCAAAACCGTAAATGATTACAACAAAAAAATAGAAGATGAAGCCAAGAAATTGAAAGCAATTGTTGGATGTGAATTTTATGTATGTCAAAATCACTTAAACAAAACCAGAAAAGACAACGGATATCAAATTGTGATGCTTGCCAAAAACAAAAGAGGCTATCACAATTTGGCAAAAATGTCGTCCATCGCCTATACCAAAGGATTTTACTACGTTCCGCGAATTGATCGTGAGATAATTGCGCAATACAAAGAAGATATCATCGTACTGACCGGCGGAATGCAAGGAGAAGTTCCGAATAAAATTTTGAATGTCGGTGAAAAACAGGCTGAAGAAGCCCTTTTATGGTGGAAAGAAACTTTCGGCGACGATTTATACATTGAAATTCAACGGCACAATCAAGAAGATGAAAATCGTGTAAACGAAGTTTTAATCGACTTTTCAAAACGGCATCAAATTAAAATGGTGGCTTGTAACAACACCTTTTATATCAATAAGGAAGACGCCAACGCGCATGATATTTTATTGTGTGTAAAAGATGGCGAAAAACAATCGACGCCCATAGGAAGGGGGAGAGGATACCGATTCGGATTGCAGAATGAAGAATATTATTTTAAAAGTCAGGAAGAAATGAAAGAACTCTTTCTAGATATTCCTGAAGCCATTATTAATATTGAAGAAGTAATTTCCAAGATTGAACCATATACTTTAGAACGAAATGTGTTGCTTCCGAAGTTTGACATCCCTGAAGATTTCATCAATCCTGAAGATGAAACAGATGGCGGAAAACGCGGAGAAAATGCTTATTTACGTTATTTGACTTATAAAGGAGCCAAGCAACGCTATCCCGAAATAAGAGAAATAAACGATGAAATATTACTGGGGACGGAACTTCCGGATTCGCTACCTGAGGAAATCAAGAAAATTAAAGAACGTCTTGATTTCGAATTGGATATTGTGGCAAGAACCGGATATCCGGGATATTTTTTGATTGTTCAGGATCTCATCGCCGAAGCTCGTAAAATGGGCGTGTCCGTAGGGCCGGGAAGAGGTTCTGCCGCAGGAAGTGCCGTTGCTTATTGTCTCGGAATCACCAATATATGTCCCATTAAATACGACTTGCTTTTTGAGCGTTTTCTAAATCCCGATCGGGTGAGTATGCCGGATATCGATATTGATTTTGATGATGAAGGAAGGAGCCTTGTAATGGATTATGTAATCAATAAATACGGGAGCAATCAAGTGGCACAAATCATTACCTACGGTACCATGGCGGCAAAATCATCCATTCGTGATACGGCTCGAGTTTTGGATTTGCCGTTGATGGATGCTGATAGAATTTCAAAGTTGATTCCCACGATGGGGAAACTGAAAAAAATATTCGATTTGCCGGATTCGGAATTGCATTCAAAGTTCCGTTCGGACGAATTGCCCAATGTATTGGCATTGCGAAATTTGGCAGCCACAAACTCCTTAGAAGGTCAAACCATCAGTCAGGCACGTGTTATAGAAGGTTCCGTAAGAAACACAGGGGTTCATGCGTGTGGCGTGATTATTACACCAAGTGATATTACAGATTTTGTGCCGGTAGCCACCGCCAAAGATTCAGATTTGTACTTGACCCAGTTTGACAATGCCGTTGTAGAAAGTGCCGGTTTGTTGAAAATGGATTTTTTGGGATTAAAAACACTTACGCATATTAAAGATGCTGTGGCATTAATCAAGGAGCGACACAATATTGAACTTAATCCGGATGAATTTCCTTTGGACGATGCGTTGACTTATGAGTTGTTTCAACGCGGCTAAACGGTGGCGATATTTCAATATGAATCTGTCGGAATGCAGAAATACATGCGTGAACTTCAACCGACAAGTTTCCCCGATTTAATTGCCATGAACGCATTGTACCGACCGGGACCGATGGATTATATTCCATCATTTATTGCGAGAAGACACGGGAAAGAACCGATTACCTATGACCTTCCTGAAATGGAAGAATTTCTAAAGGAAACCTACGGAATTACAGTATATCAAGAGCAGGTGATGTTGCTTTCTCAAAAATTGGCAGGATTTACAAAAGGTGAAGCGGATTCACTCCGAAAAGCCATGGGGAAAAAACTTCCGGATGTTTTGAAAACCATGAAATCAAAGTTTATCAATCAAGCCAAAGAAAGAGGACACGATGAGAAAATTCTTGAAAAGATATGGAAAGATTGGGAAGCATTTGCCCATTATGCATTTAACAAGTCGCATTCCACATGTTATGCTTGGATTGCCTATCAAACAGCTTATTTAAAAGCCCATTATCCGGCAGAATTTATGGCGGCAGTGCTTTCAAACAATATGAATGATATTAAGGAAGTTTCGCTGCTTATGGAAGAATGCCGAAGAATGGGAATCCCGATTTTGGGTCCCGATGTCAACGAATCCAATTATACCTTCACCGTAAATGACGACAATGCCATTCGTTTTGGAATGGGTGCGGTAAAAGGCGTCGGGCGTTCTGCCGTAGAAACTATTGTAAAAAACAGAGAAAAAGGAAAATACACCTCGGTTTTTGATTTGTCAAAGCGAATCGATTTGCGAGCGGCAAACAAACGTGCATTTGAAAATTTGGCGTTGGCAGGAGGTTTTGATGGATTTGGAGCACATCGGGCACAGTATTTTCACAGAGATGCCGAAGGCGTTTTGTTTCTTGAAAAAATCTTGCGTTATGCAGCAAAATATCAGGAAAATGAAAATTCAATGCAAATTAGTTTGTTTGGAGAATCCAGCGAAGTGCAATTTCCCGAACCTGAAATTCCGACGTGTGAACCTTGGGGAACGATGAAAAAATTACACCAAGAAAAAGAAGTCGTCGGATTGTATATTTCGGGACATCCGTTGGATGATTATAAATACACCATAAAAAACTTTACCACGGCTACTTTCAGACAACTCAAAGATTTAAACGAACTGATTAACAGAGAACTTCTTGTTGCCGGAATCGTGTCGGAAGTACGACACTTGGAAGGTCGTGACGGTCAGGGTTTTGGAATTTTCCAAGTGGAAGATTATGAAGAAACATATGAATTCAGGCTTTATGGAGAAGATTATTTAAAGTGGAGACACTTTTTGGTAATCAATGCTTTTATTCATATGCGAATTGTCGTCAGGGAAGGATGGGTAAGTCGAAAAACCGGTAAAAAGGGCGATCCGCGAATCAATATTCAAAGTATTGGATTGTTAAAAGATGTGTTGGAAAAACAATCCCGAAAGCTGTCCATTGCACTGCCGGTCGCTGCAATTGACGAAAAAATGATAGATTGGTTAACCCTTTTGATAGATGAAAATTCGGGAAATAAAAATCTGGAAGTCCAAATTTTTGATGGGACTGAACCACAACATCGGATAGCTATGACT
>JAAYLC010000015.1 GCA_012522045.1 Bacteroidota bacterium | reverse complement strand
GTCTCGCCTGTTGCTGTCTTTTCGGCTTCTTGATCACTCTTCCGCTTCATTTTGCGCTTGCTTGCCTGCTGTAGCAGCTGCTTTCTTCATTTCCTCACAGACTTCTCGAATACACTCATGATCGAATACGTTTCCTGGCCCATGTGACAAAACAAACGTCTGGAGGTCCATTTGAGACCATCAGATGGAAATCTATGACCAAGATTCATTTTACCTGACAGCCATGCAATTTAAAACCTTTTGCTGTGTTGATCGCATATCAAACAGACAACTGCGTCGTTTTGCCTCTAATTTCACTAATCAGCGCATACACTGTCGAGCAGACTATCATATCGCTTGGGTTTCGATATTCCTTTAACCATTCAGAGTGCCTTTTTCTCGCAAAATCTATCGCTTTATTTTCATTGCCGTATTTTGCAAGCACTTCATATATGTCGCTATCCGATTTGCAATATACCTTTTTTGGTGTTTTACTTATCAGTAGTTTTTTGAAGTTGGTACAACACGTCATAGATGAAGTGCATTTTTTCATTTTCCCAAAGTATGCAGACATCCAGATTTCAAAGCACGGATTCGACCACCCAACATTCATATCCAACTGGTTTGCATCGGAAATCAGTTCATCAAAATTTTTCACTTTGTCTCTATCAAATATTATCCACACATTTCTAAAACGGACATCTCTATTTCTTTCACTTTCTGCAAAGTCAATAATCGTTTTCAGATCCTTGCCTGGAAATATTTTAATTTGCAGATCATCTTTGTACTTGCTGGGAATGTTTGATACAAAACCGTTGAAATAATTGGCCTCGGTTTCTTCTGTGTCTGTCACAATCAAATACCCGCCTAAGCGGAGATTTCGCTTTTGCCTTTGCTCTCGCTTTGTTTTCAGTCTGTTTAAACGATTATTCATTGCGTGAATCCCCAAATAGGCTTGAAAGAATGGGAACGGCTCCATAGTGACCAAGCAGATAATTTTTCGCATAGTTTGCGTCTTTTCTGACTTTAGCGCCGTTTGGATCAATGAAGTCACTAAGAGCGTAAAGTTCTGATACATTCTTAATTTTCTCAACAAACCATATTTCGTCTCGTCTTAGCAAATCCATATCAAGATAACCTGAGTTGTGTGTCATGAAAATCAGTTGTGCATTATTTGGGTTCTTTTCTGAGTCAGTAAAAGTCAGTAGAATATTTCTCATTAATAGCGGATGGAGCTTGATATCCAATTCATCAACAAAAAGGATGCTTCCTTTCTCGTTTACATCGGATAATATTTGAAATAACGAAAACATTTTTATCGTTCCAGACGACTCGTCACTAAACGGGATCTTAATCAATTCATCAGACCCATTAAATTTATGAAAAGAAAATATCTGGTATGTTTCTCTGCCAAGTTCCTCTGTTTTGGGATTTTTCTTAAATTCAAAATCCACAATTGAATCATCAAAAGAATGCATAAAGTTAAGAAGCCTATTCTTAGCTGTTCCGCCTTCGATAACACCTTTTGCTATCCGTTTAGATAAAAATTCATCATAAATAAAACTGCTGCAATCGATCGGTTCATTTCCTAAAAACCAATCTCTCACATCAACAAGCTCCTTGACTTTGAGTTTTGCGCCTAAAGAAGCCAGAAGCACATGATCGTCTAGAGAAATTTCAAGATTATGCATATACCTGTCAAGAACTGTATCGTGAGCCATGATCTGGTTTCTTTTACGGAAAAATATCGTTTTGTATTCCTTATTGCGAGCGATGCCTGTTTTTGAATTAGTTTTTAGCCATTCTTCGCAAACTCCATTTTTTTCAAGGATGAAGCCGTAATTAATGTATCTTTCTCTTCCGTCCTGAGAGATAACATAATTAACCTCAAATTCGCTTGGTTTATCTCTGCTATCGCTCATGGCAAATGGTTTTAGCGGCATGATCGCAGTACTTCTGTCTTTATTATCTTCGCTAAGATAAAAAGACTGGACCACATACAAAGTCATGAACTTAAAAGCAGAAAACACTGTTGACTTTCCGCTTGCGTTAGCACCATAGATAGCGGCAACAGGCAGCACTTTATCATGGCCAACTATCCTGACATGACTGATCAACTCGTTGCTCCCGCCCGCACGCATGTCAAGGGTTGTCGCACCCTCAAACGATCTGTAATTAGAAAAATAGAATTGAAGCAACATATAAATCCCCCAAATCAACCTTTATGGTCCTAACGCAATAATACCGCAATCGGACAAATATAGCAATAAAAATGATAATTATTCTCATTATTTATGCTTTATGGGATTAACACTACATAGAACTTTCAAATTTCTTTCCATACCTCTACAATGTTACCGCCGCGCCTCTTTTGGCAAGCGCCTGATTCAGTTTGGCTCTTGAGTGGGATTCGAAGGCAGCGGC
>JAAYLC010000072.1 GCA_012522045.1 Bacteroidota bacterium | reverse complement strand
TCCGGACATGGAATCTCATTACACAATTCCATATCATTTTCAGTAAAACTTTTGGTTTCCCAAGTGAGTTCAACCTTATCTTTTTGGCAACTTGTCAAAAAGACAAATAACACATAAAGTGTTGACAACGTAATCTTTTTAATCATAGAAAGGCGGATTATCATTTAGCAGTCCCGTTTGAAACCAGTATCTTTGTACGGTGTCAAATTTAGACAGTCTAATTTATAAAATCTGTAAAACTTATACTAAGTGATTTTTTAATCGTATTACAGTTAAAAATAAGATTTTACAAACTTTTAAAAAATTTAAACTTATGAAATTTAATACAAAAGTCATTCATGGCGGCCAAGAAAATATCGACCCTGCATATGGATCTGTAATGCCTCCTATTTATCAGACATCTACTTATTCTCAATCCACTCCCGGAGGTCATAAAGGTTTTGAATATTCTCGAAGCGGAAATCCAACCCGATCTGCTTTAGAACGTGCTTTTGCAAGTATTGAAAATGGAAATTACGGACTTGCCTTTTCAAGTGGTCTTGCTGCTATAGATGCGGTTATAAAATTATTAGAACCGGGTGATGAAGTCATTTCCATCAATGATTTATATGGAGGATCTTACAGACTTTTTAAACAGGTATTTGAGAAATACGGCATTAAGTTTCACTTTATCGGAATGGAAAATGCCGAAACTGTCGAAAATTATATCACTCCAAATACCAAATTAATTTGGACAGAAACTCCTACAAATCCGATGTTAAACATCATCGATATTGAAGCCATCGGAAAAATTGCAAAAGCAAAGAATATTCTTTTTGCCGTTGACAACACCTTTGCCACGCCATATTTGCAACAACCCTTAAATTTAGGTGCTGATATTGTTATGCATAGTGCTACAAAATATTTAGGCGGACACAGTGATGTGGTTATGGGAGCGCTGGTGGTGAATGACAAAGACTTGGCGGACAGGTTATATTTTATTCAGAATGCAAGCGGAGCCGTATGTGGCCCTCAAGATAGCTTTTTAGTGCTTCGCGGGATAAAAACTCTACATGTCAGAATGCAACGTCATTGTGAAAACGGACGCGCAATTGCTGAGTTCTTACAAGCACATCCAAAAATTGAAAAAGTATTTTGGCCGGGTTTTGAAACGCATCCCAATCACGAAATCGCAAAAAAACAAATGAACGATTTTGGAGGAATGCTTTCGTTTTCAACAAAAGGGAACAATTATGAACAAGCCATCAAAATCGTGGAGAAACTAAAAGTTTTTACATTGGCAGAAAGTCTCGGAGGCGTAGAAAGTTTGGCAGGTCATCCGGCAAGTATGACCCATGCGAGTATTCCGAAAGAAGAACGAGAAAAAACCGGTGTGTTGGATTCCTTAATCAGATTAAGTGTTGGAATCGAAGATATCGATGATTTAATTTCCGATTTAAAACAAGCTCTGGATTAAGAATTCTCAGTTACTTTAATTCAAAAAAAAAATCTCTTTGAATAATAATCCAAAGAGATTTTTTGATTTTAAACTTAAAAATATATTAGTTTTCCTGAATGTTTAAGAGAGATTTTCTTAGTTCAGATAATAAATATAACCGAGATTGATTCCAAACAACCAATCATTGGATTTGTTCTCGGGGACTTCTATGGTTTTGTTATTTTCAAAACTGGGATTAAGACCGTCCACCCAATCACTAAAATAATATTGCCATCTGAGCATCAACATCAAATCACTTTCCTGATTCAGTTTGTAACGTGTTCCAACAGTTCCCACAAGGGCAAAAGTGGTGGACATTCCGGTTTTAAATGCATTATAATATTTCACAGGCGTGGTTTCCGGCGTGTTGATTCGTCCCAACTCCGAGGTAACTTTCGGATTGTAAAATACAACATTGAGTCCCACCCCTACAAAAGGAGCAAGTGCAAAAGAACCATACGAAAATGAATTAATATCTCTGGGATGATATTCCAAATGCGAGCCAAATTCAAATACAGTTGTAGAGCCTTTCATTGCTCTTAATTTATCTGCACTTTCTGAAGTTCTTGCTGCAGACACCCAATCACCGTAATGTTGCAAATTGGTACTGTGAAAAGAAAATTCGTTTCTGACCATAAAATGCAGGTTGAAATCTGTTTTACTTCCGTATGAAAAATTCAAGTAGTGAACGGCTCCTGCTCCGAATCCGGTATTTCCGATATTTGTTTCGAAGTTATTGCGCTGTCCATAATCTGAGTACATTGCGACAAATCCAATATAAGCTCCAACCTCATGGAATATCTGACTACGAGCATCTTGTACACTTAATATAGTGAAGAGTACAGTTACAAAAAGTATTTTTGTCTTCATTTAACGTATTTTGGTTTGGGTAGAGACGCTACAAATATATGAAAACAAGTTCAGTGTTAAAATAAAATAGTTGTTTTTATTATTAAATATAAAAAAATAATCAAAATACATTACAACTAATTTATTTTTATCATTACATCGCCATTATAAACCAAAAGAATAGTGGTAAAACAATGATTAAACTTTTTAAGTTACAAAAAATAAAATTCTTCAATGTTTTGCTATTCATTCTCAGGGTCGATAATTTTATTAAAATCCAAATTTCATATATGCAAAGACGGTTTTTTTAATTAGTCTGCATAATAAAGTTTATTTTAGCATGTTTAATCAGCAAAATATATTTATGAATCGTCGGACTTTTACCCTTGTTGTTTTTTTTATTTCTTTTGTGATGTCCGCACAAGAATTTCAAAGACAGTGGACCGGTCATTTTTCGTATGCAAACATTAAAGATATCTTTCGCTCTGAAAATAATTTGTTTGTCGCAGCTGAAAATGCAGTTTTCAAATACAATTTAGCTTCACAAGCAATCGAAACCTACACTACAATCGACGGGTTGTCTGGAGAATCTATTTCTGTTATCCATTACAGTGAACTCAATGATATAATTCTTGTCGGATACAAAAACGGACTCATTAATATCATCCGAAAAGAAGACAATAGAACAAATGTTAAACAGGTAGTAGATATTGTCGAGAAACAAACCATCGCTCCGGATAAAAAAACTATCAATCACTTTTATGAATACAATAGCCAACTTTATATTTCAACAGATTTTGGAATCACTGTTTTCGATTTAAACCGCTTGGAATTTGGTGATACTTACTTTATAGGTCAAGGGGGATCGGAATCTAGAATTACACAAACCACTGTTTCCGATTCTTACATCTATGCTACCAGTCCCGAATGGGGAATACGACGCGCAAAAATCGACGATAGTAACTTGATAGACTACACCAATTGGGAATTAGTAACCACAGGAAATTTTCAGGCTATAGAAAAATTGGGAAATGAACTGTATGTTGCCTCTTCAAATAATAGTGTTTCCCGATTGGACACCAACGGCGCTCTATTTCCTGTTCGCAATTTTCAAAGTCCGATTAAACAATTCAGAAATCAAGACGGAGCTTTGATTATTACCACAACTTCGGGTATTCATGCGTATGCCAACGGATTTAATTTAATTCAGGAATTGACGTATCTAAACGGGCATTCCTTTGAGTTGGACTCCGGAATTGTTTTTGACAACAACTTTTATCTTGGAACCCTTGAAGAAGGATTGTTAATTGTTCCTTTCGGCAGTCAAGCTGCGACACAAATTTTGCCCAACGGACCTATTCGCAATCGGCCTTTCGGATTGGATGCTACCGCGGGGCAGCTTTGGGTTGTTTTTGGTGAAACGACCATCAACTTCAATCCCTTTCCGCTGAGAAAATACGGAGTAAGCCAACTTAAAGATTCGGTTTGGAATAATATTTCATACGAAGCGCTCAGTCAAGCTGTAGGAGGAAAAGAACCGACCAATTTGATGAAAGTAACGATTAACCCAAAAAATCCGGAAGAAGTTTACATGAGTTCTTTTCAAAAGGGTCTCTTAAAATTAGAAAATGGTATTCCGACGATTCTCTATGATGAAACCAACAGTCCATTAGAGCGAATAAATATTGGCGCAGATGCAGGAATACGCATTTTTGGTTCGGCATTTGACAGAGAAGGCAATTTGTGGTTTGTTCAAAGCAGAACCGGAAAAGGATTGATTCGACTTTCTCCGGAAGGACAATTTAGAAAAGTAGATTTGTCTAATTTCATGTCTAATCCTGCTGACGAACTCGCGTTGACCAAACTTGTAATCACACGTGAAGGATATGTATTTTTCGGAGCTTATACAAACGGATTGTTTGGATATGACCCCAACACACAAATCATCAATAAAATAGGAGAAAATCAAGGCAATGGAAATTTACCTTCTGCTAACGTGCGTGCGTTGGCAGTGGATATGCAAAACAGATTGTGGATTGGCACCCTTCGAGGATTGAGATTGTTACACAGTCCTGCCGGTTTTTTTGACGGTGGATTACGCGATTCACAACCTATCATCATTATGGAAAATGGAGTAGCACAAGAATTACTGTATCAACAATCAATTACGGCAATTGAAGTAGACGGCTCAAACAATAAATGGATAGCCACTGCAAGTTCGGGGGTGTTTTATGTTTCTCCGAACGGTCAAGAAACGCTTCTCAGATTTACAAAAGACAATTCACCTTTACCTTCCAATAACGTTCAGGATATTGCCATCGATCCCAACACAGGAATGGTTTATTTTGCAACCACACAAGGACTGGTCGCCTATAAAGGAACTGCCACTGCTCCCAGAAATACGTTAGAACGACTTCGTGCATTCCCAAATCCGGTGCGTCCTGGCTACCAAGGATTTGTAACCATTGACGGACTTACTTCACAAGCCAATGTGAAAATTACAGATGTCTCCGGGAACTTGGTTTATGAAACAACCTCACAAGGCGGGAGTATTCAATGGGACACCACAGCTTTTGGGAAATATAAAGTTCGATCCGGAGTTTATTTTATAATGGTTACTACCGAAGATGATCAAGAAACAAAAGTGGCCAAAGTGATGATTATTCGATAATGCTCATTAAAACGAAAGCAATTGTAATCAGTTCTTTAAAATTCGGTGAATCCGATTTAATTGTCACATGTTTTACAGAAACTGTCGGAATCAAATCTTATATGTTGAAAAACATTCTCAAAACAAAACGACGGACATTTTCACCCGCTTTATTTCAACCTTTGTCACAGTTGTATGTTGTAGCGAATCATAAGGAAAAAGGTAATTTAGAATATTTAAAGGAAGTTAAAACTCATTATTTATACAGAACGCTCCACACCAATGTTCTTAAATCAAGTGTCGCCGTGTTTATATCAGAAATTTTAAAGAGTTCGATTAAAGAAGAACAAGCAAATCCTGAACTATTTAAGTTTCTTTCAGATTCGTTTCAATGGATTGACAACAATGACTCTTTTGCAAATTTCCACATAACCTTCATGCTAAACTTAAGTTCATTTTTAGGCTTTTATCCGGATATTGAACATCGAAATTTTCCCTTTTTTAATAGCGCCGAGGGTGTTTTTTTGAATTACGAATCAGATATTTATACTTTTAAAGGTGAAGTTGTCGAAAATTTCAAACAATTTTTAAATAAGAATTATGAAGAAAGTTCGTCAATCCACCTCTCTAAAAATCAACGAAAACAATTGTTAGAGCTCCTGATTTCTTATTATCAACTACATATTAGCGGATTTCAGAAACCGCGTTCTTTGTCTATTTTGGTTCAACTCTTCCACTAAAATCAATTCGATTTTTCGCTCTAAGTGAATTGAAAATTTTTATCTCATTATTCAATTATTTGAAGAACTCACAAATAAGTCCTAAAATTATTTTAATTTTTTAGATTCTATAAAAAGAATACTAACTATTGAAGTTTTTTTTTATTTTCGCAAGGTTTCGTAGCTGCAAGCAATATTAGATTATACCTTATTATTGTTGGAAATCAGCCCTAACGCTAAACCATATAATCATGGAAGTAATTTTTCATCAACTTATCGAAGAATTTCAATTGCCTTTTCACAATCCGGTATTGATTTTTTCTCTCGTTTTAGCAATTATTCTTTTAGCGCCGTTACTTCTCCACCGAATAAAAATTCCTGGAATAATCGGGTTAATAATTTCCGGAATCATCATTGGTCCGGATGGCTTCAACATTCTTGAACAGAATGAATTTGTCGATATCTTTTCTACCATCGGATTATTATACATTATGTTTATTGCCGGTTTAGAACTCGATTTGAATCAGTTTAAAACCCATCGCAATAAGAGTATTGTTTTTGGAATTTACACTTTTATTATTCCCTTAGGAATTGGATTTCCTTTGTGTTATTATGTTTTGAGCATGTGGGATTCCAATTTTGATTTTGCCGCTAGTTTATTAGTAGCCAGCATGTTTGCTACTCACACATTGCTTACTTATCCGTTGGTTAGCAAACTCGGTATTTCAAAAGACAAAGCTGTTGCAATTACCGTGGGAGGTACCATTTTAACCGATACCGCCGTACTGATTTTATTGGCAATCATTCTCGGTTCTCATACAGGAGGTTTAACGCAAGAATTTTGGATCCGACTGATTATTTCTTTCATTTTGTATTCCCTCATTATGTTCATGCTTGTTCCCCTGGTTGCAAAATGGTTTTTCAGAAAACTGGAAAGTGAAAAACACTCCCATTACATCTTCGTGTTATCCATTGTATTTTTCTCTGCTTTCTTGGCAGAAATAGCCGGTCTGGAATCTATTATCGGAGCATTTGCCGCCGGATTGGCATTAAACAAATTGATTCCGAGTTCGTCGGCATTAATGAACCGAATTGAATTTATAGGAAATTCGTTATTTATTCCATTTTTCCTCATCAGTGTCGGAATGCTGGTGGATGTCAGCGTTATTTTTACCGGATGGACAGCACTCGTTATTGCAGGAGCTCTTACCGTGGCAGCACTCTTAGGAAAATGGCTGGCTGCTTTATTGACGCAGCTCACTTTTAAATTTACATACAATCAGCGAAATTTGATTTTTGGTTTGAGTGCGGCTCACGCAGCGGCAACTTTGGCTGTTATCAAAGTTGGTTATGATGCGGGAATTGTCGATGATACCATTCTCAATGCAACAGTTATCATTATTTTGGTTTCCTGTCTTGTAGCTTCTTTTGTAACATCGAGTGCTGCTAAAGGCGTTGTAAAAGATTCCGAAGAATATGATGTTTATGAATTAAACGCATCCGGAAAAGAAGAACAAATTCTGATTCCCATTGCAAATCTTGTAAATATTGAGAAAGTGCTGGATTTCGCAGTGTTGATAAAGGACAAACGCTCATCAAATCCACTTTCAATTTTGACGGTGGTTCCAAATACGGATGAGGCTGAAAGAACCATTGTTCGAGCAAAAAACGAGCTTGAAAAATTTGTTGCAGAAACCACCGCATCCGATACAAATGTGTCAGTTTCAGCATCGATTGATCACAATGCCGCAAGTGGAATCTCCAGAAGCGCCAGAGAAATCATGGCAGATATCATTCTTTTGGGATGGCCTCAAAAAACAGGTTTTTTAGACAAAATCATTGGGAATAAGATGGAAAGCATCTTGAATAACACCAATAAAACTTTGTTTATCGGAGATTTTAAAATTCCCCTCGGCAATCATAAAAAAATATTTCTAATTGTTCCTGTGAACGCCGAATTAGAAGAAGGCTTCGATTTATGGGTGAATAAAATGATTAAATTATCCATAGAACTTTCAATCCCCTTGACATTGAACAGCACTCAAGAAACGTACGATGCAATTAAAGAATTTGCCTCAAAAAACAAACTTGCTTTGTCGGCAGAGTTTAACGAGTTTGACGATTGGGACGACTTTTTAATCCTTTCCAGAAAAATTACTGAAACTGATTTTATAATTATGGTTTCTGCAAGAGATGGATACGTATCTCACAATCATCATTTAGATAAAATTCCTTCCAAATTGGAAAAACACTTTGAGAAAAACTCAAAAATTATTATTTATCCGCAATAGGAAACATTTTTTATTTACCGATTGTTTTGTCGGCTTTTAAAGTTGCCAAGACCTCATTGTCTTGATAAAGGGTCAAAATCTGGTCTCTTATCTGATAGTTATTGACACCTTCAAAAACTGCAAAGAAGTCATTTTCATTAAAGGTCGTTGTCAAACACGCCATTTTGGTGGCACCAATAGGCGAGAAACTTATTTTGTCAGGTTGGCTTAAATTGTAAGTTCCAAAAAAATTATTACACCCTCCGAAACCGACAATTCTATTCTTAGATTCTTGAAGTTCAAAGCCTATGAGACGTGGATCATCGGGATGACTTATTGTTTTTCCTTCTAAGGTTTGTAAAATCCAAAATGTACCTACTAACGATGGAGTTGAAGAATCTGATTTTTTTTGAGTAGTACCACAGGACATCAAAATAAGAATAAGAGAAAAAAGAAATGAATATTTAAGTGTAGCCAAAGTAATTTTCATGAGCGCGTATTTAATATTTCAAACATAAATAATTACGAGGACATAGCGATTTGAAACTTGGAAATATAAATCACAAGCTTATTAAAATTTACAAGATTGATAATCAGAAATATAACGCCAGTACGTATTGAATTAAACTCACTTTTGAGGAGTATAATAAGGATAAATAAGTTCCTTATTCCATTTCAGGAACTCATAAAATAGATTTTTTAACTAGGCGGATTATCCATTTATTCCTCTTTTCGTTTTCCAAATTTTAGTTCGATGAAACTTTTAATCGGATTTTTACGAATAATCTTTTTCCATTTGCCCGCTTTTTGATCTCTATACTCGCGTTCTTGTTTTGCATTATGACGCAATGCACCCCAAACACGACTTTCTAACGATTCTCTTAATATG
>JAAYLC010000018.1 GCA_012522045.1 Bacteroidota bacterium | reverse complement strand
ATAGCGTTGCAACTCGGAGGAAGGTTTGATAATATTCAGCCAACAAGTCCATTTGGAAGCAAAATGGACATGGTGGTAACGCCAAGGGCCAACCTGTCCGTAGAGCTTTTTGATAACTTCAACCTCAGAGCGGGCTACGGTGTTGCAGCGAAGGCGCCCACCCTGCTGTACTTATACCCGACTGCGGGATATTATGATCTGTTGAATTTCAATTATTATCCGACTAATCCCGCCGAGAGGCTGGTACTCATTACCACCAAAAAGTTCGACCTGAGAAATCGGGATCTTAAAATTATGACCAATACGAAAAAAGAGATTGGTTTCGATTGGACGTTGGATAATAAAAGGCTTACAGTAACCGGTTTCCATGAAAAAACAAAAAATGGCTACGATTTTTCAACCATTTTGAATTCGGTTACCATGGTGCCACTTCCCAAATTTCAGGTGTTGAATTATAATCCGGGTATGCCACCGACTCTTGATCCTGTTCCGGCATCGATTGACACTTTTGTCGCAGACTACCTGATGCCTAACAACAACCGTGTTAACGTCAACAAAGGTGTAGAGTTCGATCTTGACCTGGGCCGGTTTGATGCGATTCGTACTTCTTTTGTATTTACAGGAGCATGGATCAATAGTAAGAGCGTAAATAACGATTACTATGTCGTCAAGCGGCAGGTAGCGGGTAAAGACCCAACAAGGGTCGCGATTTATGAAAAGGGTCGCGGTGATGTAAACGAGCGGATTACATCCACACTTCGGATGATTCATAACATTCCCGAACTAAGGTTTATTGTAACGTTTTCGGCTCAGACCATTTGGGATCAAAGCAACGTAAAAGTGGGCCATGATAGCATACCTGTCGGATACATCAGGCGCGATAACAGCCAGATTGTGTGGTTGAATGATGCGCAAAAACAGAATATCACTTCGAGCGATCAGGAGTTGTTTACGACCATATCGCCTCAGACTTATATAAAGGAATCGTGGCCTCCGCTATGGCTCTTCTACATCAGGCTAACGAAAGAAATTTCCAAAAATATCGGCTTTTCATTCTATGCCAACAACGTCTTTTCGCATCGCCCATTAGTAGAAAGCACCCGATATAAAAATCAGTTTGAGCGACGTAACCCAAGCTTATTCTTTGGGACCGAAATAAACATTAAGCTATAAAATAGTTAGAAATGAGAAAAAGCATTTTATTCTTAATCCTCATTACGGTGGCGTCATCGTTATTTCTGAGCTGCCGGAAAGAGTTGAATTCAAGTGTATTGATTCCGATAACAGTTAAGGTTACTTACCCCGACTATTTTTCGGTGAATGATGCACAGGGGGCCGAAGTGTCTGTCATGAACACAGCCACGAAGCGTACCTACACCGGAGTAACGAATCAGGCCGGAGAGGTGGTTTTTGAAAATATGATTCCCGGAAATTATATCGTAAACGCGTCGCGGGCAGTCTCCGAAGAAGAGGCCGAGCAGATGACGCCTTTCAACCAGGAGATTTTTTTAAACGGAAACGCACGTGATGTGCTGTTTTATCAAACCACTTCACCGCTGACTATTAAGTTACAGGGCGGGCAGGTAGGCGGTTTGGTTTTCAAGCAGATTTACTATACCGGCTCAAGAACTCCGTTGGGAGGATCCTATTTTTCAGATCAGTTTTTTGAAATTTACAACAACTCCTTAGATACCATCTATGT
>JAAYLC010000084.1 GCA_012522045.1 Bacteroidota bacterium | reverse complement strand
TGCCCTTCAAATAACCAATAGGAAGGCTTGTGAACGTTGTAATACTTACGCAATAGTTCGAGCAAAATAGGACTTAAAACGGTATGACGATCCTTTTTTCCTTTGGAATCTTTAATGAACAAAAAACCTTCTTCGGATCGAACATCTTTGATACGCAATCGAACGACCTCCCCTATGCGCAATCCGGCACTGTAAATCGTGTGAAGAATGGCTTTGTGTTTGATGTTTTTTGGCGCATTGATGATGGCAAACACTTCTGCTTCACTCAGGGTGTTGGGCAATTCTTTTCTGCGTTTGGGACGGGTAATAGTATAGTATTCTCTGGGGTTACCCAATACGTGTTCATAATAACTTTTGATGGCATTAATCATCATGTTCTGCTTTTGTTCACTTATCTTATGTTTTTGGAGTAATTCATATAGAAAACCTTCAATCTGCTCCTTTGTGAGCTGCGAAAAATCTTGTTGACGAAAGTACCCGAAAAACTGTCTTAAATTAGTTTGATACGTACGAATCGTAGCATCGCTATAGCTCTTTAATTTTAATTTGCGATAATGTCTGTCTAATTCGTTTTGGATTTCTTTCGTAATTGCCACTTCCGGAATGATACGGGGCTTCGGGTTTTTTTTTACAATTAATTTGTCACCAAAAAGGCCTTTCAATTGATTGCGATGAGCCGGCGTATTGGGCAAGCTCCACAATCGCTGATGGGGATGGTAAAAAGATCCGTCGAGTTTCTTGAATGCATTACGTTGTGCTTTCATGGCATAGGGAATTTGCAACTTGATGCGTCCTGCATTTTTAGGTGCCTCATATAAAATGATACGTCCAGAATTCATTTAAAAAAAATTTAACAACATTATTTTATAAAACTAAAAATAAAAAAGCATTAAAAACGTTTTTAAACAATTACAAATGTTTATAACCGTTTAAAACGAATAGTAGCTATTAATACAGTAACAGGACTTCCAATGCACACAATACACAAAAAATGTAAGATTTGTAAAAAAATTCTAAAAGGAAGAAGCGATAAACTATTCTGCTCGGTGGGATGTAAAAATTATTATCATTCTAATTTAAGAAAAGCATCCAATCAAGCAGCCATGCAAATCAATGAATACCTCAGAAGAAATCACGGCATCCTCTTAGAACTTCTGGGAAAAAATAAATCCCAACTAAAATTAGCCCGATCCGTGTTGGAACAAAAAAAATTTCGATTTAAATACTTGACTCATTTTCACGTAAATAGTAAAGGGAAAATGTTTCATTACATTTACGATCTGGCATGGATGGAATTTTCGGATGATGAAATTTTAATTGTCAGAAAAAAATAAATTCCAAATCAACCCCATTAAAAAAACCTCCCCATAAGAATTCACAGGAAGGTTTTTATAGAATTTAATTTTTAAAAGAAGCTGCTTATACTTTCTTGGAAGATGCACTTCTTGACGGACCGCCTTTTTTGGCCGAGGATGCTTTCGCACTGGATTGCGCAGTTTTATTTGCTGTCGTTTTGGGTGTGGTTTTTTTGGTTTCTTTTAATTCTTTAACAGGCGCTTTTTCTTTTTCGGATTCTGTAGGTTCTTCTTCCGCTTTCGAAAAATCAGTCAATCCGCTTTTGACCAAAATATTATACCATTGAACGATTTTTTTAATGTCGCTTGCATACACCCGATCTTCATCATATTCGGGGAGAATGGTAAATATAAACTCTTCCAATTCGTCTTTGGAAGCTTTATGGCTTATGGTTTCTTTGCCGGATTCTTTCTCGAAAATAAGCTTGAAAACTTCGCGTAAAGGAACTTCCTCTTTGAGCGTATAAATGGCAATTTCCGACAACAAACTCACGTTGTGATGACCGCCGACATTAATAGTCTTTCCATCTAAAAGAGAAGTCGCCAAAAAACCGTTGCGAGTTCGGTTTTTCAGTTGATATAATCCCGGTTTCCCGGATATGGCAAGCACTTTGTCTAAACTCATAGTTTCAATTTTCTTGGTTGCAAATATCTAAGGTTTGATTGATTTTTCAAATAGTTATCGTTTCTTTTTTAACTCGGGAAAACGCATGCGATAATTCACATTGATTTTGCCCGATGCAATGTTGTTCAATTTCCTTTTAATCAGTTTCCTTTTTAAAGAAGACAACTTGTCAGTAAACAGGATTCCTTCAATGTGATCGTATTCATGCTGAATGACTCGTGCAATTAATCCGTTGTACCTGTCGGTGTGTTCTTTGAAATTTTCATCGAGATAGCGAATGACGATTTCCGGTTGCCGAAAGACATCTTCCCGAATGTCGGGAATGCTTAAACAGCCTTCGTTAAATGCCCACTCGTCGCCTTCTTCTTCCAGAATCTCCGCATTGATAAATACTTTTTTGAAGTTTTTTACCGCTTCACGTTCTTCTTCCGTAAGGTCTTCATCATCTTCAAAGGGTGTAGCATCAACCACAAAAAGCCGGATTGATTTTCCAATTTGCGGCGCTGCCAAACCAATGCCGTTGGCGGCATACATCGTTTCAAACATATCGGCAATCAAATCATCCAATTCAGGATAATCAGGAGTAATGGGAACTGCTTCTTTTCGTAAAATCGGATCGCCGTAGGCAAGTATCGGTAATATCATGAATATTAAATTTTTCTTGTTATGTCATCAAAATCCATTCCTGTTAAACAAATTCGATAACGTATGGTTTTCAATACAAATATTGTTGTAAAATAATGGTGGCACTAATTTCATCAATCAATGCTTTATTTCTGCGTTGTTTCTTTTTTAATCCACCGTCAATCATAGTCTGAAATGCCATTTTGCTGGTGTAACGTTCATCGACCCGGACTACGGGAATTTCAGGAAATTTTTGACTGAATTTCTTTAAAAACGTTTGAATTTCAGTTTCAATCTCCGAAGGTGTGCCGTCTTTTTGTGTAGGTTCCCCCACGATGAGTTGCACCACTTTTTCTTCTTTAAAATAAGTTTCCAAAAACGAAAAAAGTTCGGGTGTGGCAACCGTTGTCAATCCCGAAGCAATCATTTGCAACTCATCGGAAACGGCAATTCCCGTGCGTTTTTTTCCGTAATCAATGGCCATTATTCTTCCCATAACAAGCGCAAAAATAACGGTTTCAGAAATAAGTAAAACCCAAAGCACCCTTAAATTATTCTGACCGCTTATATTTGCACAAAAAAATACTATGAACGAACTTCGAACACTTATTGAGCGTGCTTGGGAAAATCGCGCACTTTTGAACGATGGAGAGACCATTGCAGCCATTCGCGAAGTCGTAAATCTTTGCGATAACGGAAAGCTTCGCTGTGCAGAACCATCAACCGACGGCAATTGGCAAATTAACGAATGGGTAAAAAAAGCAATCGTTCTTTATTTTCCCATTCAAAAAATGAAAACCTTAGAAGCAGGCATCTTTGAATATCACGATAAAATTCCACTTAAAAACGGGTATGAAGACAAAGGCATTCGCGTGGTTCCGCATGCAGTGGCTCGGTATGGTTCCTACATTTCAAAAAATGTTATTTTGATGCCAAGCTATGTCAATATCGGAGCTTATGTGGACGAAGGAACCATGGTCGATACATGGGCAACGGTGGGAAGCTGTGCGCAAATCGGTAAAAATGTACATTTGAGTGGCGGCGTTGGAATCGGAGGTGTTTTAGAACCGCTTCAAGCTGCTCCGGTAATTGTGGAAGACGGTGCATTTATCGGTTCACGATGCATCGTGGTAGAAGGCGTTCGCGTTAAAAAAGAAGCTGTTCTCGGTGCCAATGTGGTTCTTACGGCATCTACCAAAATTATCGATGTCACCGGAACGAAACCAATCGAAATCAAAGGATACATTCCGGAACGTTCGGTGGTGATTCCCGGAAGTTACACCAAGTCGTTTCCGGCCGGAGAATACCAAGTTCCCTGCGCATTGATTATCGGAAAAAGAAAGGAATCCACTAACCTGAAAACTTCTCTTAATGATGCTTTGAGAGAATACGATGTGGCAATTTAAGATTTATTTAGAATTCTTCCGCCGACGCCGGAGGGCTTTGGCATTTTTAATTTTCTGAAACCGGCGGCTGTAATACCTCATGACTTTTTGAACTTCTTCAACCGGTTTGCCGTAAAGTCGGGCGTTTTCTTCGGCGATGATGCGAAGCATGGTTTTTGACAGCCACAAGCGACGGAAATTTTTCATCCGCATGTTAAATTTCATTTTTTCAAAACGCATGCGGTTTAAATCGATTAGATAAAACTCATAATTTCCGTCTGCTTTCTTTTTTATCAGCGTATTTCCGGGGGAGTGATCTAAAAAATGAATGTTATTTTCATGAAGCTTGTAAGTGAATTCGGTAAATTGTCGTAAAATTTTTTCGCGGTCGGGAAAATTCGGCTGATGATTTATCACTCTAAAATCAAAATCGTAATCAATTTGTTCACTGACGTAAAAACTGTCTTTCAAACCGACGGAAAAACATTCTTTGTAAGCAATGGGTTCGGGCGTTAATATTCCAACAGCACGCAATCTCAAGGCATATTCAAAAGAGCGTCGGGCTTTGCTTTTTCTTAAAAAACGATAAACCAAGGACTGAAGAAAAGAAGGCGTTTTGAATTTTTTTATGTTTAAATTCAACGCCTCAAAACGTTTTGTTTTAATAATATTTCTGCCGCTATCGTCTAAAACTTCTCCATCTTTTTCAAAATTTTGCAAAAGACGCTTAAGTTTGACCTCTAAATGGGCAAAATGTGGATTTATGACAAAATTTTCCTTCATAGTGTTGTTTTCAATTGGGAAAACCTAATTTGCGAAGGTAGTATTTAAACGAGGGTTTCTGTAAATTTAAACTCAATTTTTAAATGAAAAAAATACTGATTATTCAAAACAAACGAATCGGAGACGTGCTGTTAGCTTCAGTCATTGCCAACAATATGAAAAAAATCTTTCCCGAAAGTCACATTTCGTTTTTTGTCTATGATTACACGGCAGGAGTTTTGGAAAACAATCCCAATGTGGAGCGCATCATTCGCATCAATGAACAAAAACTAAAAAAAATCCCGGTATTGATACAGACGATTTGGGAAATCAGACGCAGAAAATACGACATTATTTTTGATCCCTACGGGAAACTCCAAAGCCGATTGATTTGTTTGTTTTCAGGTGCTTCGGTTCGGGTGGGGCTGCGTTCAAAGAAACGAAAAATGCGCATTCCGATTTATACGCATCCGGTGCCGGTTGTGGAAAAAC
Organism: Bacteroidota bacterium; assembly: GCA_012522045.1. GTDB lineage: Bacteria > Bacteroidota > Bacteroidia > Flavobacteriales > Flavobacteriaceae > JAAYLC01. The sequence goes on along the minus strand of JAAYLC010000084.1, from coordinate 5,047 downwards.
GAACCTCCATTTACGGACGTGCCATCGAAGATCGCATCAAAATGATTACTTCGGTTTTTAACTTGAACTCCCCGGACTATGAACCCAAATTATTTCTGTTGCCCGAAGATAAAGAATATCCGGCGCTTGCAGGTGTAAAACGTCCCATCATTATGTTGGGCGTATTGGGAAGTACCCCTCAAAAATCCTTGCCTTACGAATATATTGCAAAACTCATCAATTACATCACCGGAAAGTATGAGGTAACTATCCTGTTTAACTACATTCCTTTTCAAAAATCGGAAGCCGATACGATTTATGAAATGTGTACTGATAAAGACCAAATAATTACTTCAATTTACGAAGATTCCATTCGTGGTTTCATCCGATTGATGAATCAGTGTGATATGTTAATCGCCAATGAAGGCGGCAGCGTGCACATTGCCAAAGCCTTAAACAAACCGACGTTTACGGTTTATTCTCCTTACATCAGCAAAGAACATTGGAACAGTTTTGAAGACGGCAAAACTCATGATTCTGTTCATTTGTTGGAAGAAAATCCCGATTTATTCACCAATTTTTCTGTGGAAGAACGCAGGAAAATCGAAAAAAATCCAAACGCCTTGTACCTAAAACTGACTCCCGAAATGATTTTAAGAAAATTAAAACCCTTTTTAGACCATCACCTAAAATCCTAAGGAATTAAGAGTGTTCTTTTTTTACAATTCCGTATGGCGTCCACGTTCTTTTTTCAAGTTCTGTTATACGCCGAATTTCTCTGTTTTTAACAATCATCTCTTCTTTCACATAGCCTCGTTTGTGGTCTAAATGCAACACGATGGCACTGTAACGAATTTGTTTGGGTTTGACCCCGTTGTTGATTAAACGTTCGCCCAGCTCTCTGTCTTCGCCGCCGTATTGCATGCGTTCGTCAAATCCGTTTACAGCCAAAATATCTTCTTTCCATCCGGAAGCATTGTGCCCGTTCCAACTCGGTGTCGTAGGCGTGATTAAATTTAACAACTTGGATTTAAACATTCCCGATTTCAATTTGTTGTTTTTAAAAGACGGCTGGAGGCCATTTTTTCGCAACCATTCCACTTGAAAAGTACGCCCTGTATAAATATCTTGTTTGGTAATTTTTTTTGAAATATCCATCGGAAGCATAAAATAGCCTCCGGAAAGGAAATAGCCTTCTTCGCGATATTTCACGTGATTTTCCACGAAATTTTTTTGAGGGATACAGTCGCCGTCGGTCATAATCAGATACGGACTTTTGGAAGCAACAATCGCCTTGTTTAAGATGATGCATTTTTGGAAACCGTTGTCTTCATGCCATACTTGCGAAATGGGAAAAAAAACCTCTTTTCGCATTTTGTCTATGAGCTGTTTGGTTTCATCGGTAGATCCGTCATCGGCAATAATTACTTCAAAATTACGATACGTTTGATTATCATAACCCCATAAAACTTTCTGTAACCATTCGGGCGAATTGTAGGTGCTTATTATGACGCTGGTGTCAATCATAAAATATTCTCATTCAAAAATTCAAATATAAAGTTATTTATCACGATATCTATAACTAATAAATTAAGTACTTTCGAATTTTCAAAATCATTGGCACGGCAAGCATGATAAAACTTTCGGTAATCATTCCGACATACAATGAAGAGCATTACATTGAAGCTGCATTAAAATCGGTCACTTTTGCAGATGAGATTATTGTAATTGATTCATTCAGCGATGACAATACCGTAGCCATCGCTGAAAAATATACTTCAAAAATTTTTCAACGAAAATTTGACAATTTTTCAAATCAGAAAAATTATGCACTTTCTCAAGCCACCGGCGAATGGGTTTTGTTTTTGGATGCCGACGAACGCGTGACACATTCTTTGGAAAATGAAATTCTTGAAGTTATTCAAAATCCGGAACACGAAGGTTATAAAATCAATTTTCCGCATTTTTTCATGAATCGATTTTTATATCACCATGACGACGATGTAATCCGTCTTGTCCGACGCGATAAAGCCAAATTTACGGGAACGGTTCATGAAAAATTAGATGTTGACGGCAGCATCGGGCAATTAAAAAATTTTATGCTGCATTTCACTTATAAAGGATTGCATCATTACATTCAAAAAAAGGAAAGTTACGCTTGGTTTCAGGCAGAGCAACTGTATGCCAAAAACAAAAAAACCACCTATTTTCATTTGTTCTTCAAACCGTTTTATCGTTTCTTTAATTCCGTTTTCATTCGAGGGAGTTTTCGAGACGGCATTCCGGGAATCACCGTAGCAGTATTGGATGCATACGGCGTTTTTCAACGGTATGTAAAATTGATTCTTTTACATCGAAAAATGAAATAATCCTGCTGTCGGTTCCATAAAAAAGTTAAGGAATCTTTACGAAGAAACTTCGGGAATCAACTAAATATGTATTTTTACGCTAAATTAATTTATGAACAGCATGGCTGTCCCAAAGATATCTGCACTTGCCATAACACTTAACGAAGAAGAAAATGTTGAACGGTACATTGGTGACTTGTGGTTTGCCGATGAAATTATTCTCGTGGATTCCGGCAGTACGGACAACACGGTTGAAAATGCTTTGAAATTTCCCAAAGTGCGTGTGGTTCATCGTGCTTTTGATAATTTTTCCATGCAAAAAAACTTTGCGATTACTCTTGCAAAAAACGATTGGGTCGTCTTTTTTGATTTAGACGAAGAAATTCCTAAAGCCTTGGCAAATGAGATTGTTGAAACAGTCAAGAACCCGAAAAAAAACGCTTATTTCGTCAAAAGGAAATATCACTTTATGGGGAAGAAAATAAGGTTCAGCGGATTTCAAACGGATTATGTCATTCGCTTGTTCAATAAAAATTATTGCCGATACAACGACAATCTTGTGCACGAATTAATCATTACACAAGGTCCGACGGGAAAGTTAAAAAATCCTTCGCCGCATTACACCTATAAATCCTTTGACCATTACACAAGCAAATTACATCAATACAGCGCATTGCAAGCTCAAATGCTTTACAACAAAGGGAAAAGGCCTAATTTATATCACTTCTTTTTTCGTCCGTTTTACAGATTTTGGTATCAATACTTGATTCGTCTGGGTGTTTTGGACGGAAAAGAAGGGTTTATTCTGGCTTACATTAATGCATTTACAGTTTATAAACGCTATTTAAACCTGTGGTTGCTTTACCGAAAAATAAATTGATATGAAAACAGTTTTTCTGGAAACTCACAACATCAAAAATCACTACAGCGGCTTCGGGCAGTTTAATGCACATTTGCTTCGCGCTTTTAAAAAAATAGACGATCCGGACATCCAATTTGTTATTCACGACAACAAAATGCCCAAATTAAAAAAAGAATTCGGTAATTTTTTTAAGTATAAAAAATATTTCGGTTTCCGGCGTTACAAATGGGGATATGTCCGAAAAAAATACGACTTGTGGCATTCGCTGAATCAAAACACCAAAATTGAACCCTATCATGATTTACCTTATGTCCTCACGGTACACGACGTTAATTTTATTGATGAAGTTTCCTCAGATTTAAATCATCCGCGGAATCAACTGTTTATCGACAAATTGAATCGGGCTTCGGCAATTACTTACATTTCTGAATTTGCCAAAAAATCGACACATCAATATTTTAAAGTCCCCAAGGTTCCGGAATATGTCATATACAATGGAAATCCGACAGAAGAACCAATTGATTTAACCAATTACACGCCCGAAACTAAAGTTTCGGAACCCTATCTTTTTACAATCGGCGATTTTCTGGAACGGAAAAATTTTCACATCCTGGTGGCAATGATGGAACACCTGAAACATATGAAACTCATCATTGCGGGAAACAACAAACGGGCTTATGGCGAAGTCGTTCAGCAAAAAATCACAACATTAAATTTGCAAGATCGCGTGTTTCTTGTCGGTCGCATTTCGGAAAAAGAAAAACACTACCATTTGAAAAACTGCACCGCATTCGTATTTCCTTCGTTACGTGAAGGGTTCGGGCTGCCACCAATTGAAGCAATGCGATTCGGAACGCCTGTTTTTCTGGCAAATACCACTTCGCTTCCCGAAATTGGAGGTTCGCACGCTTTTTACTGGGACAATTTCAATCCGGAGCACATGGCCGAGGTATTACAAAAAGGATTGAAAACTTTTGAAAACGACAAAGCGACTTATCAAAAAGAACTCACCCGACAAGCCCTTTCATTTTCGTGGGAAAAAGCTGCTTTAGCTTATCTTGAAGTGTACAAATCCTTACTATGAATGAAGAAATTCAAAAAGCCGCTGAAATTATCCAATCCGGAGGCATCATCCTCTATCCTACCGATACGGTTTGGGGAATCGGTTGCGATGCTACCAATGCGACAGCGGTTCAAAAAATTTACGATTTAAAAAACAGAGCCGACAGCAAATCGATGATATGTCTGGTCAGTGACGAACGCATGCTGGAAAATTATATAGAAACGGTGCCGGCTCCTGCTTATGACATCTTGGCGTATGCGGTAAAACCCACGACCATTATTTTCGATCAGCCAAAAGGCATTGCGACAAACTTGATTGCAGCAGACAATTCGTTGGGGATTCGCATTCCTGACGATGATTTTTGCGTAAAACTAATCCGACGACTCAGAAAACCGATTGTTTCAACTTCTGCGAACATCAGCGGACACCCCACTCCAAAATCCTTTGATGAAATAGACCGTAATATTTTGGAAGGGGTTGACTATATTGTAAATTTGCACCGCGAAAAAAAATCCGGTTCGCCATCGACGATTATCAAATTGAAAAACAACGGTGAAGTAAAAGTGATTCGAAATTAAGTAGCGAGTCCATGTATTTTTTCGTAAAAAAGGAACATTGAGTAGAAAATAAAAAATGTCTGTAACATCCTATCCGTCTGCATTAGATAATCCTATTTTTCGCGTACTTTCTCAAGCTGCCGCCAATCTTGGGGTTGAATCGTATGTAATTGGTGGTTTTGTCCGTGATTATTTGCTGCAACGCGGAGAATTGAAAGATATTGATATCGTATGCCGT
>JAAYLC010000036.1 GCA_012522045.1 Bacteroidota bacterium | reverse complement strand
GATAACGAGGATGAAAAACAAGAAAACAGTCAAAAAGATTATCCTGACTCTTCCAAAAAACGATTACTTGCAGAATTGAAACAGCTGTTGATAGAAGAAATAATTCAAGATCTCAAAGATGATGTAGAAGAAATTCGCTCTGAATTTAACAGCAAATTCAATGAAGAATTAGCGCAAAAGAAAGAAGAGTTTCTAGCTGACGGCGGGAATATTATAGATTTTCATTATTCCACACCACTGCGAAAAGAATTTAATTCTGTTTACTTTGACTATAAGGAAAAACGAAACAATTATTATAAAAACCTAAAAAAGAATCTTCAAGAAAATCTCAATCGACGTTGGGATTTAATTGAAGAATTAAAAGGATTGTTAAACGCGGAAGAGAATATCAATTCCACCTACAAACACTTTAAAGAAATTCAGGAAAAATGGCATACTGCCCGTCCGATTCCCCGTGATAATTACAATACCGTTTGGAATACCTATTACCAACATGTTGAGAATTACTACCATTTTCTACATCTAAATCGCGAATTTAGAGATTTGGATTTCAAACACAATTTGGAAGCAAAGCTCAAATTAATCTCACGTGCCGAAGAACTTGCACACGAAACGGACGTCAACAAAGCATTTCGCGAATTGCAGATGTTGCACAAAACTTGGAAAGAAGATTTAGGACCGGTTTCCAAAGAATATCGCGAAGAAGTTTGGGATAAATTCAGTGCGGCCACCAAGGTCATTCACGATCGTCGTCAGGCGCTGTTAGAGCAAATGGAAGAGCAGTACCAAGAAAATTACGAAGCAAAAAACGAGCTCATTAATGCCATTGCTAAATTCTCTGAAAATCAGCCTACCACGCATAAAGGATGGCAAACTGCCATTCAAAAAGTGCAGGAACTCCGCGATAAATTCTTTGAAATTGGAAGAGTTCCCCGCTCTAAAAACAAAGAAATGTGGAAATCGTTTAAAGAGGTTACCCGAACTTTCAACCAACAGAAAAACAGTTTTTACAAGAATCAGAAAAAAGAGCAATTGGCAAATCTTGAAAAAAAGCGTGAACTCATTGCAATTGCAGAACAAAATAAAGACAGTGAGGACTTTGAAGTGGTAACTCCTTTGATGAAAAAAATTCAAAACGATTGGAAAAAAATCGGTCATGTTCCCAGAAAAGACAGTGATAAAATATGGAAAGAATTCAAGGATGCGTGCAATCATTATTTTGACAGACTCCACGCCCGAAGAAACAAAGGAAGTGAAGAAGAAATAGCCAATCTGGAAGCAAAAAAATCGCTTCTTGAAACGGCTTCCAACACCGAAATCACAGGAAACAGAGAAACCGATTTGCCCATCATCAAACAATACATATCCGAATGGAAAAACATCGGTCGAGTTCCTTCCAATCAGCGCAGCATTGAGCAAAAATTCAACAAGGTATTGGACGGATTATTTGCCAAATTGGATTTGGGCAAAAAAGAAAAAGAACTCATCAAATTTGACAATAAATTAAACGCGCTGGTCAATCAAAATGATGAACGTCAACTTCAAAACGAGCATTTTTATTTGTCAAAGCGCATTGATGAAATTCGGGATGAAATCCGACAATTGGAAAACAATTTGGGTTTCTTCCACAACGTTGACAAAAACAATGCTTTGGTAAGAGAAGTGTATAAAAATATCGATAAACACAAGGACGAATTGGAAGTTTTAAAAGCAAAACTTTCCAAAATAAAAGAAGTCCGCGAGGAATAAATTGATTGCAATTGGTTTTCCGCAATTAAAGCAACTTGCATTGGTATTCACTCAATTGAATGTCAATGCAAGTTTTCTTTTGCTTCGTTCCAAAACACATCCATTTCTTGTAAAGTCATCTCTTTCAACGTCTTGTTGCTTTCTTTGGCTTTTTGCTCCAAATATTGAAATCGCTTTATAAATTTTTTATTGGTGCGTTCCAATGCATTCTCTGGGTTAATTTTTAAAAAGCGCGCATAATTAACCATCGAGAACAACACATCGCCAAATTCTTCTTCCATTTTCTCGATATTCGAAGCATTAATTTCATGTTTCAACTCGCCCAGTTCTTCTTGAAGTTTTTCAAAAACCTGTTCCGGTTTTTCCCAATCGAATCCGATTCCGGAAACTTTTTCTTGAATTCTGTTTGATTTTACAAGCGCCGGCAACGAATTGGGCACCCCTTCCAGCACACTTTTTTTGCCTTCTTTCAGCTTTAAATTCTCCCAGTTCTTTTTAACTTGTTCTTCGTTATCAGCTTTTACGTTTCCGTAAATATGCGGATGGCGACTGATTAATTTCTCTGAGATGGCATGACAGACATCGGCGATATCGAAAGCATTTTTCTCACTTCCTATTTTTGCATAAAAAACAATGTGAAGCAGCACATCGCCCAGTTCTTTTTTTACTTCCTCAAGATTCTTATCCAAAATAGCATCTCCCAATTCATAAACCTCCTCTATCGTAAGGTAGCGCAAACTTTCCATGGTTTGTTTTTTGTCCCACGGACATTTTTCGCGCAAATCGTCCATAATGTCCAATAACCTGTTAAAAGCAGCGAGTTGTTTTTCTCTTGAGTTCATTTATTTATCGAGTTTAAAGTGTTTTTTCAGCATTTTTTCATACGTCTTGTCAGGCACTATTTTTTTCAATACGATGGAAAATTTTTGAGTAAAAGAACCTACCTTATAATGTACTTTTGGATTTTCGGTGTTTATTATCTTAAAAATTTCCACTGCCAATTTCTTCGGATTTTCGCCGGAATGCACATGTTGATTCATCAATTCCAACGACATTTGATAGGAATGTTTATAAGGTGAATCATCCAATACAGGTGCGTGATAGCGTCTTTCGGTAATATTGGTGGCAAAATCCCCCGGAGCAACATTGGTCATCTTTATATTGAACGGAGCCACCTCCATCCGCATGGCTTCCATCGCAATTTCCAATGCCGCTTTAGTCGCCGAATAAATTCCGCGATAAGGCAGTCCCATATAGCCTGCAATAGACGTTATGTTGATAATCAATCCTGATTTTTGTGCGCGCATGGTCGGTAAAACCGCCTTGGTCACTCGTAGGGGACCGTAAAAATTTGTTGAAAACGATTTTTCCATCTCCGCAATCGGAATTTCTTCCATAGGGCCCGTAATCCCGATGCCGGCATTGTTAATCAGCACATCGATGCGTTTGGTTTTGGACAACAACTCCGAAACTCCGTCACGAATGGATGCTTCATCGTTAACGTCCATTTTTATTAACGGAAAATCCACATCTTTTACTTTTTCGGGATTTCTGGAAGTTCCATACACGATGTAATTTTTGGAAATCAGATAAGATGCCATCGCTTTTCCCAAACCGGAAGATGCACCTGTAATAAATATAACTTTAGACATTTTATAAAATGCTTTGATTACAAAGTTCAGAAATCAGAATGAATTCAGCTGCATAAATAAGGTTTTAAAATTATCTTTCATAACATGTTGCCCGTGATATCGTAATTTTGTTTTAAATAAAATGCTCCATGAACCGACTCGATCGTGAATATTTTTCAAAAAATGCTGTACAAATAGCTCAAGATCTCTTAGGCAAAACCTTAGTCAGAAAATTTGATGACGGTTCCGTTTTAAGAGCGCCTATCGTGGAAACAGAAGCGTATTTTGGCTTTGAAGATCGTGCCAATCACGCAAGCAAAGGACGTACGCCACGAACTGAAATCATGTTTGCCCGAGGCGGAGTAATTTACGTGTACCTTATTTATGGAATTCACTGGTTGTTAAACATTGTCACCGGTTCCGAAGGGCATCCCGAAGCTGTGCTGATTCGCGGAGTTTATGGAATTTCAGGACCCGGCAGAATCGGTAAAAGATTAAAATTAGACCGTTCGTTTTATGGAGAAAACATTGAAAATTCACATCGAATTTGGATTGAAGATACGGTGATTAACGGTAAAATTTCAACCTCTCCTCGAATCGGGATTGCTTATGCTGGAACGCCGTGGAAAGACAAATTATGGCGATTTGAACTGAAGCCAATCAACTAAACCGATTTTTGAATTTACTCCAATAAAAAATGGCAAGCTACCTACATCACACCGCTACGACCGTGTACCCTTGCTGTGTTCCCACCCTGGGGGATTCCACAGGAGCTGGTTGTGTAGGACTTGCCGATGCAAAGATACACATTTTACCAGCTTTGTCAAGACTTTCACATCTCATTTTTAATAAATATCTTTCGCTCCTTAATCTGAACACCTTATGAAACTGCCTAAGTTTTTAATTCTCATTTCTTTATTGACAATCACGCTTTCTTGCGGTGATAAAATCGAAGAAAAATCAACCTTGTTTGCTATCGAAATCGAAAATTCAAAGCGAACCTACACGCCGAATGATTTGCTTTCCGTTCGTATAAAGCGCGAAGAAAATATCCCTGTTGATTCTGTGGTTTACTATCTCAACGGAAATCACGTAACCATGGTTGACGACAAAATTTCATTGAAAGATGAAAAACTCGGAAATAAAGAATTGACAGCCAAGATTTATACAGCAAAAAAAACGCATGAAGCCACGGTTTCAATTCTGATTTTATCCGATGTAAGACCGGTTCTATACACTTATGAAATTTTGGAAACCTATCCACACGATTCGAATGCCTACACCCAAGGATTGGAGTTTCACGGCGATACGCTATATGAGAGTACCGGTCAATATGGCATGTCATCCTTAAGAAAAACAAATTACAAAACCGGAGAAGTTCTTAAGAAAGTCGAGCTGGAAGATCATTTTTTTGGTGAAGGAATTACGATTTTAAACAACAAAATTTATCAACTCACCTGGATGAGCAAAACAGGACTTATTTATAACTTACAAACACTGGAACAAACCGGAACCTTCTTGTATAATGAAAGTAAAGAAGGTTGGGGGTTGTGCAATGACGGTAAAAACATCTATAAAAGTGACGGAACAGAAAAAATATGGACTTTAAACCCAAATACCTTAGCCGAGAAAGAATTTATTGAAATTTACACCAACACCAGTAAGATTCGAAGCGTCAACGAATTGGAATGGGTGGATGGAAAAATTTTCGCCAACATTTATCAGCAAGAATCTGTGGCCATCATCAATCCTGAAAATGGAGCCGTTGAGGGGGTTATTGATTTTACAACACTTCGCAATCAGGTGACACAACATCCGAGTTTAGATGTGCTGAACGGAATTGCCTATAAAGGTGAAAAAGACATTTTATACATCACCGGAAAAAATTGGGACAAACTTTTTAAAGTTCGGATTTTAAAGAAATAAGATAGCGATTGTTGTATGGAGAATCGAATTATTTGACATTGAAATCGCGGCTGTATTTCAATTTCTTCAAACCACAGAAATTCCTTACTTTTAACCAAAAATTACCACAATGCGTTTTGTATACGTCTTAGGGCTGTTGTGCAGCCTCATTTTTTGGAGCTCTTGTCGAAATGATTTTGAAACCGTTCCAAGCAGTGGAAACCTTACTTTTTCTAAGGACACGGTCTATCTCGATACTGTTTTTTCCAATATCGGTTCCTCGACTTATACGCTTAAAGTATACAACAACAGCAAAGAAGACATACATATACCTCAGATTAAATTAGGCCAAGGGGAGCTATCAAGTTATCGACTGAATGTGGACGGAATGAGCGGAAAATCATTTCACAATGTCGAAATCCTTGCCCGCGACAGTATTTTTATTTTTATCGAAACAACTTTCGATATCAATTCACTGCCGACGGATGAAAATGAATTTTTATACACCGATCAACTTATTTTTGACAGCGGTGTAAAACAACAGAAGGTTGAACTTGTTACCTTGATAAAAGATGCCGTTTTTCTGTATCCGCAACTTTTCCCGGATGGCACAAAAGAAGTTCTCATCCTTGGAAGCGGAGACAATGCCGTTGAAATTCCCGGGTTTTTTATCCCCGATGAATATTTGACCTTCACCAATGAAAAACCGTATGTCATCTATGGTTTTGCAGCTGTTCCTTCACATAAAACGTTACAAGTGAATCCGGGAGCGCGAGTTCATTTTCATGCAGAAAGTGGGATTCTCGTAGCGCAACATGCGAGTATAAAATCACTCGGGACACCAAGCAGCAATAAAGAATTGATGGAAAATGAAGTAATATTTCAAGGAGACCGATTAGAACCTCGTTTTTCTGATGTTCCCGGACAGTGGGGCTACATTCGGCTCACAAGTGGCAGTGTGGATAATGAATTTCATCATACCACGATTAAAAACGGTATGGTGGGTGTGATTGTCGAAGACAGTCCTGCAGTTTTTAAAAATGTTCAATTTTACAATCATTCAAATATCGGATTGATGGCTCGAACAGGTACTATTTATGGAGAAAATATGGTTATCAACAATTGTGGTCAAGTTTCGTTAGCACTTCAATTAGGAGGAACTTATGAATTTAATCACTGTACCTTTGCCAATTATTGGACAGCTGGATTTCGTAGTTTCCCGAGTGTCTTAATTGACAATTCCTTAGAAACAGAAGATGCCATTTACATTTCAGACTTAAACAAAGCAACTTTTACAAATTGTATTATTTACGGCAACGGACAGCGTGAAATCAGTTTATTCCAACACGAAGGTGCAGCGTTTAATTTTAATTTCCGTAATTCGTTAATTAAGTTTGAAGATTACAACAATGAATACGCGGAGCATCCCCTGTATGATTTTGAAAACGGTGCGTTTTATACTTCTGCTATTTTTAATGTTGACCCGGCTTTCCACAACAGTTATGGAAACAACATGAATCTTACAAAAGGAGAATCCGGTGCGGAGGGAATCGGGTTATCGGGTGTTACACCTTTCATCGATTTAAACGGAAAATCACGGAATACGCCCCCCGATGCCGGAGCTTATGAAGCAACTCCTGTAAAAGATTAACATCAACTTAAACAAAAGATTTTTGAGGTTCCTTAGAATAAAAAAAAATCAAAAATCCTAAAAGTCTGTTTGTTTTAATTTAGGGCAACCACTTTTTTTCAAAATTGGGTTTGCGTTTTTCTAGAAATGCGTCTCTCCCCTCTTTGGCTTCCTCGGTCATGTAGGCCAATCGTGTTGCTTCTCCTGCAAAAACTTGTTGTCCCACCATGCCGTCATCAGTGAGATTCATCGCAAATTTTAGCATTTTAATGGATGTGGGTGATTTGGCTAAAATTTCCTGAGCCCATTCATAGGCAGTTTCTTCTAATTTATCGTGTGGAACTACCGCATTGACCATTCCCATTTCAAAGGCTTCCTGTGCGGAATAATTTCTTCCTAAAAAGAAAATTTCGCGCGCTTTTTTCTGTCCGACCATTTTTGCCAGATAAGCACTTCCATACCCTCCGTCAAAGCTGGTAACATCCGCATCCGTTTGTTTGAAAATAGCGTGTTCTTTACTTGCAAGCGTCAAATCACAAACAACGTGAAGACTGTGACCGCCTCCCACAGCCCAACCCGGAACCACAGCAATCACGGCTTTTGGCATAAAACGAATCAAGCGTTGCACATCGAGAATGTTTAATCGGTGGTAACCGTCTTCTCCTACATATCCTTGATGCCCACGGGATTTTTGATCGCCCCCACTGCAAAAACTATACACACCGTCTTTGGGCGAAGGCCCTTCGGCTGACAACAAAACCACCCCGATGGAAGTATCTTCTTGTGCATCGTGAAACGCATCCAACAATTCGAAAGTAGTATGCGGACGAAAAGCATTTCTCACTTCAGGACGATTAAAAGCAATGCGAGCCACGCCATTGTATTTTTTATATGTGATATCTGTGTATTCTTTTGCCGTTTTCCAATTAATTTGTGTCATAGTTTCAAGAAGTTTAAAAAAGCAAAGATAAGACATTCGCCGGAAGTGAAATCAGGTGTTCACAGTCGAAAAATCAATCCTCCTTTCTTAAGAAAATACTTCTCTCTAAGTTATTTGTTAGCTTACAGTTGGAGGTATTTTAATGTGCAAACCTTATTTATTTCCATTTTCTTTTAAATATTTTTCTATATTTATACTCAAATCGAATAAAAAACCAATTTTATAAATCCAAGTTAAATTTAAACATGAGTGTATTCAAGCCGCTCGAAAATTACTAATTTGGATTTCCCAACTAAAAAACTAAAGTATGATTTTAAAAACTACTACTAACTTCTCACTTTCATTAATTGCAGCCGGTTTATTACTTACTTCTTGTGTCAATAAACAAGGCGACAAGCAATACGAAGATCCCAGAGATATTCCCGTAAATCAAGTGATGCAGGCGGAACTCACCGCGCCCCCTAACGTTCCTACTCCCGTGGGCAAGCGAATGGCTAAAAAACTTGTCGTCGACATGGAAATTGTTGAGTTGGAAGGCACCATGGTTGACGGAGTTACTTATATGTATTGGACTTTTGACGGAACCGTTCCCGGCAGTTTTATCCGTACGCGTGTAGGTGACGAAATAGAATTTCATTTAAAAAATCATCCGCAAAACAAACTTCCTCACAATATTGATTTACACGCCGTAAACGGTCCCGGCGGAGGTGCTGTTTCGTCACTGGTGGCTCCCGGTCACCAAACCGTTTTTTCATTCAAAGTATTAAATCCGGGGCTGTATGTTTATCACTGTGCCACCGCGCCTGTGGGAATGCATATTGCCAACGGAATGTACGGTTTGATTTTGGTAGAACCTGAAGGCGGTCTTGAACCCGTAGATCGCGAATACTATGTCATGCAAGGAGATTTTTACACCGAAGGAAGTTATGGCGAACCCGGGTTGCAACCCTTTGATATGCAAAAGGCTATTGATGAAGATGCTGACTATGTTGTCTTTAATGGTCATGTCGGGGCATTGATGGGCGAGCGCGCATTGGAAGCAAATGTGGGAGAAACCGTTCGGATATTTCTCGGGAATGGCGGACCGAATCTCGTGTCTTCATTTCACATTATCGGAGAAATATTTGACCGAGTAACTGTCGAAGGCGGTAGTTTGATAAATGAAAATGTTCAGACCACATTAGTGCCTGCCGGTGGAGCGGCCATGCTAGAGTTCAAAGTGGATGCTCCCGGAGAATATCTGTTGGTAGATCACAGTATTTTCCGTGCATTTAACAAAGGCGCCATGGCGCAACTGGAAGTTTATGGAGAAGAAAATGAAAAAGTGTATAAGGGAAAAATTCAAGAAGGCGTTTATGCTCCCGAAGGAGGTGCCATTCAGGTGATGCCTATTGACAGAGAGCGCGTGGCAACTTCAAAAACTGAAGTTTCCGAAATGACCAAAGAAGACATTATGGAAAGAGGACGTGCCATTTACGGTCGTACGTGTTTTGCCTGTCATCAAAATAACGGCCAAGGGGTTCCGGATGTGTTCCCGCCGCTTGCAAATGCCGATTATTTAAATGAAGACATCGACAGAGCAATTGAAATTACGCTCCGCGGAAAATCCGGTGAAATTACCGTGAACGGGAAAAAGTATAATTCCGTGATGCCTGCTCAAATGCTCAGTGATGAAGAAACCGCACATGTATTGACTTATATTTACAACAATTGGGGGAATAACGGAACCGGAGTTACTCCCGAAATGGTAAGAGCAGTTCGTTCAAAATAATTTTAAAAAATTGATTAAAAAACTTTTCTTAACAGCAACATTCATTTTAATTACAACAGCCGCATTCGCGCAACATTCGGATATGGCACTCGTCAAAAGCGGGAAATATCTCCCGCTTTACGGCGATATTGACGCTTATGTCGAAGTATCGGATTTTTACATCGATACGATAGCTGTAACAAAAGCGAAATATTTAGAATTTTTACGAGAAAATCCGCAGTGGCGAAAATCGAATGTTAAAGGAATCTTTGCTGACGACAGTTATCTCTCCTCTTGGCCTGAAAATTTAGATTACGGAGATGGTCACCCGGATGAACCGGTTACCAACATATCCTGGTTTGCAGCCAAAGAATATTGTAAATATCAAGGGAAACGCCTGCCGACTTTGGATGAGTGGGAATATGCAGCCATGGCAGATGAAAAAACCCGTGACGCCCGAGAAAAAGTTTCTTACAATCAATACATTTTAAGTTGGTATGAACGTCCGAAAAGAGGAAATGAAATTGTAGGAAGTACGTTTAAAAACGTATGGGGAATTTACGATTTGCACGGACTTATCTGGGAATGGACACAGGATTTTAATTCGGTAATGATTGCTTCAGAATCCAGAAGCGGCGGGAACGATACCAATCTCTTTTGCAGTGCAGCAGCTGTTGGAGCTACGGATCTTATGAATTATGCCGCGTTTATTAGGTATGCTTACCGCAGCAGTATCAAAGGCAATAACACGGGAAACAATTTGGGATTCCGGTGTGCCAAAGACGGCAATTAAAAACTGTATACACGCTATTTATCAACTCTTTAAATGATCAGTTTTCAAAAAATGCTAAAATCAATAGTTTATATTTCCATTCTTTTTTTAATAGTTTCTTGTAAACAAAGCGAAACTCAAGATGCGGAAATTCTAAATGCCACAGAATCCTCTTCCAATTCCGAATTTTCGGATATGTCGATTTTTAATTTACCATCCGCGTGGACCAATCAGGAAGGCGAAGACATTGCCTTGGAATCACTTCAAGGAAAAATTTCGGTCATGGTTATGATTTACACTTCCTGCAAAGCTGCTTGTCCGCGTTTGGTAGCGGATATGCGTAATATTGCCAAACAAATTCCCAAGGATAAAACGGATCAAGTTCAATATGTATTTGTGAGCATAGACCCTGAAGTGGATACTCCGAAACGATTAAAAAAGTTTGCCATTGAAAATCAAATGGACAGTCCCGAATGGCTGTTTCTTCGGGGAACGGAAGAAGATACCAGAGAATTTGCAGCAGTTTTGGCTATGAGTTACAAACGAATTTCTCCCATTGATTTTTCACATTCCAACATCATCAGTGTTTTTAACAGAAAAGGCGAACTCATTCATCAACGCGAAGGACTTTCGGTTGACTCAAAAGAAACGGTGGCAGCGATTCAGAATTTGCTTCGGTAAAAAATAGAGCAAAAAAAGAGTGCATCTTACTATAAATCTCAGCAAGCTTTCTAAGTTATTTAAATTTATAAATGGCTTTTTTAAGCGGCAGTATCGTCTGATGCATTGGTATCGTCTTTTTTCTTTCCACCATAAATCATCGTTAAAACTACTGCGGTCAATCCGATACAGACCACTGCAAAAACAACAATCAGCGCTGTTCCTACGCCCCAATTCGCCAAAGGAATCATTAAATTTGTCTTCATCTTGATTTGTTTTAAAAATAAATTTATTTATTGATTTGATTTTTTGAAAATTCGATTGGTGTATGACACTCAATAGTTGATTCTATTTTATCGGTGATTGGTTTTGGCGATATATACGGAATTCCCAACCCCAAACCGCGAACGATAAATAAGATGCCCACCACAATGACCATTACCGGAACAGCACGACGAATTTTTTGGCGCATTTTCAGATTCAAGAAATTTCCCAAATAGACGGCTCCGGTCATCAGGGGAATAGTTCCCAAACCAAACAAAATCATATACAAACTTCCCGTAAAAACGGTACCCGAAGCAATTGCTCCAAAAACTGCCATATAGACCAATCCACAAGGTAAAAATCCATTTAGAAACCCGATTGACAAGAAAGTATCCGGAGATTTTTTCTTTAATTGCTGTCCCAAACCGTTTTTTACTTTGGCGACTATCTTATAAATTGGTTTTGAAAAATTGTATTTATTAAATGCTTTCTGCGGAAGTAAAATCACCAAAATCATAAGCATTCCGATAAAAACCGAGAGTTGTTGTTGAAACCCGAACAAATTGAGACTTTTTCCAATGAGCCCAAAAAAAAATCCGATAATCGCATAGGAAAAAACACGTCCGAAGTGATATAAAAAAATTTGTCCTGCTTTTTTATAAGGATTTGTTCGGTCAACCGGAAGCAAAAACGCAATGGGACCGCACATCCCCACACAGTGGAAACTTCCCAAAAGTCCGAATATGAATGCTGTCCATAACATACATCAGTAATAAATAACATCTTTATAACGATAGGATTTCCCTTCATATTCCCATAAAACAATGAAGTTGTACTTTCCTTCGACTAATTTTTCTCCGGGAACCAAAAAAGAAGCTCCGTTAAGATGCAATGGCAAATCAAAATCCAATTTTTTATTTGAAGGTCTGTAAATGCTGATTGTTCCTGAAATTTGAGAATGCTTTAGATTTTCGGGAAAAGTAAACAAGACGCCCTGCGAAGTTCGCGCAGATTTGATATTCTCCTCCAATAAATAACTGTTTCTGTCTGCGTACAATTGATCTTGAAAAATCATTTCTTTTGAATAGTAGTCTTCCGTGACTAATTCGTATTCATATTTATCATTCGTCATAATCTGAATGACGAAATAAAGAATAAAACTTATAAAAAGAATCATTCCGATAACAAGACCTCCACCCCAATTTATTTTCATGTTTTTTCTTTTTTAATTATATGACCTTCTGCCTAAAAACGTAGCGCTGGTAGTTTCAATTAATTTATCACCACTGTAAATTTCAATGATTATTTTGTTTCTGTTGTCTTCTAATTCGGCACTGTGAATTTCAACAAAAAAAGTACCCTCTATAAGTTCCTGAGCCGGAACCACAATTTCATTTTTCTTTACGGTTTGTATTTCCCCTTTCGGCGATTTCAATTTAAAGCTTATCGCATCCTTGTCTGATGTGGTTTTATTGATAAGCTTATAAGTGAAAACATTTCTTATCACATTGTTGTCCAATTGCTCCGGAAGTTGCCCCGGAATTCGGAGGACCGTAGCTTCCACATCACTTCTGACAAATAACAAGCCCACGAGTACGCCAATTAGTATCACCAATACGGCAGTGTATCCTTTGAGGCGCGGCGTAAACTCAAATTTTGCTTTTTTCTCGATATTTTCTTCACTGGCATAGCGAATCAGCCCTTTGGGAAGATTGACAGCTTCCATGATTTCATCACAAGCATCCATACACGCCGTGCAATTTATACATTCCAATTGTGTTCCGTTTCTGATATCGATTCCTGTAGGACACACGTTTACACACTGAAAACAATCGATACAGTCTCCTTTTCCTGAAGCTTCGCGATCTTCATTTTTCTTGAATTTTGCACGTCCTTTTTCTTTTTCTCCGCGTTTGTAATCGTAAGCAACCACAATTGATTTATTATCGAGCAGCACGCCTTGCAGTCGTCCGTATGGACAAGCAATAATGCACACTTGTTCGCGAAACCATGCAAAAATAAAATAGAATATTCCCGTGAAAATCAGCAGCGAAATCAAGGTGCTGATATTTGCCGTCGGTCCTTGGGAGATGTATTGCAACAAGCGGTCGCTGCCGATAATATAGGCCAAGAAAATATTCGCAATAAAAAATGAAATTAAAAAGAATATTGACCATTTGAGCACACGCTTCTTGATTTTATCGGCATTCCACGGTTGTTTGTCCAGACGAATTTGCGCACCGCGGTCGCCGTCAATCCAATATTCGATACGGCGAAACACCATTTCCATAAAAATCGTTTGCGGACAAATCCATCCGCAGAAAATCCGACCAAAAGCAGCGGTAAACAACACTATAAACACCACGCCTATGATCATGGCGATGACAAACAAATAAAAGTCTTGCGGCCAAAATGGAAATCCGAAAATATTGAATCTTCTTTCCAGCACATTAAACATCAAAAACTGATTGCCGTCAATTTTGATAAATGGAGAAATAACGAGAATGGTCAAAAGAATATAACTGACAATCTTTCGATAATCATAATATCTTCCCGACGGTTTTTTGGGGTAGATCCACACCCGTTTTCCTTCCTCACTGACTGTTGAAATCCTGTCTCTAAATCGTTCCTCGTCTAAAATATCCAATTGAAATAATTTTTTTTTTGCTTTTTACTTGCGGTTTTTCAGGGGAAATCCTTCTTCATAGAGTGATTTAATTAAACTTAAATCCTTTTCTATTCTTCTACCCAAAGTTCCCCTTCCGGTTCTTTTGGATCCGGCGGATTGGTTCCTTGCAGACTGAGCACATAACTTGACACTTGTGCAATTTCAATAGGTTTCAATTCGGAATTCCAAGGAATCATCCCTTTTCCGGGTCTTCCACCTTCACTAATCGTTTTATACACATTTTTAATTCCTCCGCCTAGAATCCAATATTCATCGGTCAAATTAGGTCCGATTCCTCCGGCTCCATTATCTTTATGGCAGACTGCACAACTGTTCATATAAATTGTTTCCCCCATCGCCAAATCTGCGGCATCTGTCAATAATTCAACATTATCTACATTGATTAAATCTTTGTTACTTTCATTGTAGGCTGCAATTTGTCTTTCAGCCACAGCCAATTCTTTTTCCAATTCCTGATATTGGTTTGTACCTCCAAAAATGTGGTATCGTGCTAAATAAACAACTGCAAAAACAATGCTTGCATAAAAAAGATATTTCCACCAAGGTGGCAAATCATTGTCCAATTCCCGAATTCCATCGTATTCATGATCTAAAACCAAGGTTTCTTCTGAAGCAAGTGGTTTTGATCCGGATAATCTTTCGGATATTTTGCGAAACCAATCTCCTACCGAATCATCTCCAACACCTTCCAATTTTAAATATTCAGCTTTCGCATCGGTATCTAAGGCATTTACCAACACTCTTCGGATAGCAGCTACTACTATTTCAAAAGCAATGGCAAAAAACAAGATCAATCCAAGAACTCCCCAAATAATGGGATATTCCACAATTGCCAGGGAACCTTCAGATGGTACAATCCATTCAAAAATAAAGAAGGAAATAACCAGATAAAGCAATACTCGAATTCCTACTAATACGTTTCTCATGGCTGTTCTTCATTTTTAGGATTATTTTCTAACGGAATCGAACTGACTTCCTCAATGTGTTCTTTTTTTACTGTGGCGACCCAATAAAATAAAGCCGCAAAAAAGAGGAAAAAAATCAATAGCGAGATGATGGGATAGATTTCCACATTCTCAATATTTTCTAGATTACCTTTTATAAACTTTAGCATAATTAGTCGTTTTGTGCCGAAGCATTTTCTACATTTTCTACTTTGATATCTGTACCTAAACGTTGCAAATAAGCAATGAGCGCAACAATTTCGCGATCTCGCATTTCAACAAAATCCAATCCGTTTTCCTGAGCGTATTGTTTATCTGCTTCATAAGAATTGGCAAAATCGGGATCGGAATAGAGGTTTTGTTCAATTGCCGCACCTTGTTCTGCCATGGATTGTTGTGCATTTTCAATTTCTTCATCGGTATAAGGGACTCCGACTTTGGTAAGTGCCCTCATCTTACGTTCTGTTTTGGATTTATCCAATTCCGAGCTGATTAACCAACGATACGAAGGCATAATGGATCCCGGAGACGTACTTTGCGGATCGTACATATGATTAAAGTGCCAGCTGTCGGAATACTTCCCTCCTACTCTATGCAAATCCGGGCCGGTACGTTTACTTCCCCACAAAAATGGATGATCATAAACAAACTCTCCAGATTTAGAGTATTCTCCATACCGCTCAATTTCACTTCTAAAAGGACGAATCATTTGCGAATGACACGAAACGCAACCTTCTCGGATGTATAAATCTCTACCTTCCAATTCCAAAGGAGTGTATGGTTTTACACTTGCAATTCGCGGTACGTAATCATCTACCAACAACGAAGGAACAATTTGTACAATTCCTCCGATAAGGATTGCGATGGTAGAATAAATGGTCAATTTGATAGGTCTTCTTTCCAACCAAGAGTGCCATCCTTCACCTGCTGTTTGTTTTTTGGTAATTCGCGTAAGCGGTGCGGCTTCTGCCAATTCATCCGTAACTTTGCTTCCGCTACGTGAAGTTTTGTAAACGTTGTACAACATCACGAATGCTCCGAGGATGTACATACTTCCACCAATAGCTCTCATGGTGTACATCGGCATAATTTGAGTTACTGTTTCCAAAAAATTCCCATACGTTAATCTTCCGTCCGGATCAAACTGATTCCACATTGAAGCTTGGGTGAACCCGGCGACATACATCGGCAACGCATAGAGAATAATCCCTAAGGTTCCTAACCAAAAGTGAGCATTTGCCAGTTTTACCGAAAACAATTTCGTCTTGAACAAACGCGGCACCAACCAGTAAATCATTCCGAATGTCAAGAATCCGTTCCAGGCAAGGGCACCCACGTGAACGTGTGCAATAATCCAATCGGTATAGTGTGCAATCGCATTTACGTTTTTTAAGGAAAGCATGGGGCCTTCAAAAGTTGCCATTCCGTATCCGGTAATCGCAACAACCATAAATTTTAATACAGGATCTACGCGAACTTTGTCCCAAGCACCTCGCAAAGTTAAAAGTCCGTTAATCATTCCTCCCCACGATGGCGCAATCAGCATTACTGAAAATGCAACACCCAAGTTTTGTCCCCATTCCGGAAGTGCCGTATAAAGCAAGTGATGCGGTCCTGCCCAGATATAAATAAAAATTAACGACCAAAAGTGGATGATTGAAAGTCGGTAAGAATATACCGGTCTGTTGGCAGCTTTCGGAACGAAATAATACATCAATCCCAAGAAGGGTGTGGTTAAGAAAAACGCCACCGCATTGTGTCCGTACCACCATTGCACCAAAGCATCTTGAACTCCGGAGTATGCAGAATAACTCTTTAACATCGTCACCGGAATTTCAATACTGTTAACAATATGCAGTACCGCAACAGTTACAAACGTTGCAAGATAAAACCAGATAGCCACATACAAATGCCGCTGTCTTCTTTTTATCATGGTCATAATCAAGTTAACTCCAAAAGCAACCCAAACGATTGCAATTGCAATATCAATCGGCCACTCGAGTTCGGCATATTCTTTTGTTGTGGTGTACCCTAAAGGAAGGGTAATTGCTGCAGCCACAATAATTGCCTGCCAACCCCAAAAATTCAAATTACTGAGAAAATCACTCCACATTCGCGCTTTCAGCAATCGCTGTGTAGAATAATAAACCCCTGCAAATATTGCATTTCCCACAAATGCAAAAATCACCGCATTGGTATGCAAGGGTCTTAAACGTCCAAAGCTCAACCACGGAATGTCCTCTGTTAAATTTGGAAATAAGAAAAGAAAAGCCAATAAAAGTCCTACAGCCATTCCGATAATTCCCCAGAAAATCGTGGCATTGATAAACTTTCTGACAATCTTATTGTCATAATAAAACTGTTCGGTCTGCATAATTATTTAATTTGTTTTGAAAGTTCTTTTGAAGTTTTATTTATTTTTTTTGAAGTATACTCTTTAACAAGCTCATCGTCAAACAACATGCGAACAGAAGGTGTATAGGTGTCATCGTATTGACCGCTTTTAACCGAATAAATAAAAGCGACAAAAAAAATAACGGCAACTAAAACACTTACTGCCAACAGCATATAAATTATAGTCATGGTTGTAAATTATGGTTCAAAAATAATCCTGTCATCCTTTTATTTTTATGACATTTATCAGTTATCAATTTTTCTCAAGTTTTAATTTTTTCCCTGCGCGCGTCGTCATCATAGTCGTAAACACAACAATACTTATTGAGCTCAATGGCATTAATATGGCTGCAACCACCGGCTTGAGATTTCCAGTAACTGCAAAGCTCAATCCGATGATGTTATAGAACAAGGAAAACATAAAAGCCCAAATGATGATTTTTCTTCCGCGGGTTGCCAATTCTAAAAAGGATGCAATCTTGGGAAATTGATAAGCTTCCATAATTCCGTCACAAGCGGGAGTAAACACATTGGTATTTTCTGCAACGGCAATTCCCACATCGCTTTGTTTCAAAGCACCCGCATCATTTAAGCCGTCGCCTATCATCATCACCGTTTTGCCTTCGGCTTGTAAATTTTTAATGAAATTCAATTTGTCATCCGGTTTTTGTCTAAAATACATCGCGGTCCCCGAGGGCAATATTTTTTCCAGATATGCTCTTTCTCCGTCATTATCTCCGGACAAAACAACGGTTTCTTTGGGTTGTAATTCCTCAAAAACTTCTTTTATTCCCGTTCGGTATTCATTTATAAATACAAAGCACCCTCTGTAGTTTTCATTCGTACTGATATGCACTTCGGTTCGATTCGGACTTTCGTTTTCGTCTTTTCGCTTTCCGGCATCCACAAAATCATAGGATCCTACACGAATCGTGTGTTTTTTATACTTGCCCTCAATGCCTTTTCCAATCGTTTCGTGAAATTCTTCCGGCATTTGAATATTGCTATTCGATAAAATCGTATACAAGGAGCGACTCAACGGATGATTCGAAGCTCGCAATGTTCCGGTAAGTAATTCTTTTTCATATTGTGTCAATTCCACGCCTTCATAAGTCACTACATTTTTCTGATTGGTTGTCAATGTTCCGGTTTTGTCAAAAACAATCGTATCTACTTTCGCCATTTTTTCCAATACGGGAGCCTCTTTGAGATAAAGTTTTGCCCGTCCGTAAATACGCAATAAATTACCGTGTGTGAATGGCGCTGCGAGGGCAATTGCACACGGACACGCAACGATTAATATCGCCGAAAAAACTTCAAAAGCTTTTGCTGAATCGATAAAGAGCCAAACGGTAGTAGCCACCACGGCAATGGTGAGAAGAACTGCCGTAAATCGGCGACTGATTCCGTCGGTAATGGATTGAAATGAACTTTTATAATCTTTTTGGAAAACGTCATTACTCCACAATTGCGTCAAATAACTTTGCGACACGGGCTTCAACACGCTGACTTCTATATTTCCTGACTGTTGTTTTCCTCCGGCAAACAACCGATCGCCGCTTTTTTTAACAATCGGTTCGGCTTCTCCGGTTACGAAACTGTAATCAATAAGCGCTTTTCCTTTCATGAGAATGGCATCTACAGGAAGAATTTCATTGTTTCGAATTAACAACCGATCGCCTTTTTTCACATCATTAACTTCAATTTGTTCCTCTGTATCAACATCATTTTCATTTTTGGTCAATCGCGTGACGGCAATCGGAAAATAAGATTTGTAATCTCTTTCAAAGGAGAGGTATGAATACGTTCGTTGTTGAAAAAATTTCCTCAATAACAAAAGGAACAGCAATCCTGCGAGGCTGTCAAAAAGTCCGGTACTCCAATCCATGACGATATCCAAGGTACTGCGAACAAAAAGAGCCACAATTCCAATGGCAATGGGAACATCGATATTTAAAATGCGTGAGCGCAATCCTTTGTAGGCAGAAATAAAATATCCGCTTGCCGAATAAAACACGACAGGCAATGAGAAAGCAAACATTATCCACCGGAAAAAAGGTTTAAATTTATCCAGCCAGAAATCGTATTCCACGAAATATTCCGGAAGAGACAAGAACATTATATTTCCAAAAGCAAAACCGGCAATCCCCAATTTATAAATAAGACTTCGGTCTTTTTTCTTTTCCTTTTTTTCAGAGTCTTCTAAAGAAATATAGGGTTCGTAACCGATGCGCGACAAGAGAATTACTAAATTTTTCAATGATTTTTCTGAACCTGCCATGGTAATCCGAACTGTTTTTTCGGGAAAATTAACTTGCGAACTTTTCACATCGGGAAAAAGTTTGTTTAAGTTTTCCAGAATCCAGATACAACTGCTGCAATGAATGGAAGGAATCAGAAAAGAAACGACTTGGGTACCGCCGTCATTAAATTCTAAAAGCTTATTTACGATAGATTCATTTTCCAGAAAATCATACTTGCCTTCAATTTCTTTTGGAGAAATACCCGGAGCATTTTGAATATCGTAGTAATAGGTAAGGTCATTTTCATGAAGAATTTCATAGACGGTTTTACATCCTTGACAACAGAAGATTTTGTCCTGATGTTTAATTTCCATTTCCTTACACGGATCTCCACAATGATAACACTGATTCATATTTGTTGAATGGAAATTTAGAAGGTGCAAATCTCCGGATTTCCCCTTATTTCAGGTATGATAAATATCAGTTATCGAGAAATTTCAGAAGTTTTTGAATTTGGAGAAGTTCTCAAATTTTCAATCAGCAATTGACCAATAACAATAAGAAACAGACTACTCACGAGTGCCAAAATCAAATTATAATTTTCAAAAAACGGCCATCCCAACCACAATGCCATGGCTTTGTAAAAAATGATGATTTCTGTTGCGGCAACTGTAAAAATAAAGGCGTAAATAAACTTTTTGGAAAGGTTTATCAATTTAAAATAATACAGAAAAACCAGCATTAGCGGAATGATAATTCCCAGAAAAACAAGATGCAAATAGCCGATGATGAAATCCTTTAGCACATAAACCAGCGAGGCATAGTACGGAATGGCAGCCATGAGTTGCATCACCAATTTGAGAATCATAAGTGCTGCGGCAATTTTCAACATCAATCGCAATTTAGAGGAAAAGATGCGTTTAATTTCCACTATCTTGGGAAACAAGAGATGAAAAATTTCAACAAATCCCATCAATTGCGCAGTCGCACCAATCCAACCCATTATATAAATGATTCCATGAGGTTTAAACCAGAGTGTTGAAAGAAAAAACGACAACAAAATTCCGGTGTTCAACAGCCATGAAAATGATTTTAATTTGGTCGAATCGAATGCAATTCCTTTTTCTTCGAGAATATAAAACAAAATTCCCAGCAATGCCATTACAAACCAACCGTTGTACTGAAAGTGAAGGTAAAAATAAATGGAAGTTTTGTACCACACTGTTTCAGTTCCGAGCGTTGCCATAACGCCACCGATTGCCCAAGGACCAATGCTGGATATAACTAAGTAAAACAATGCCATTTTGATAAGTTTCCAAGAAAATCTATTTTCAAATTTCTCCGAAACATTTTTTATGGCGAAACCTGTAAACCAATAGGATGCAAACAGAAAAAGTGTTGAAAAAATAATTGAAAACAAAGCATATCCTTGGATTGGAAATGTAATCAGCATTCCGAGGATGGTGACATTGGTAAACAAAAAAATCAGCAGATAGCGTTTGGGTTTGTTAGCTTCTTTTAGAAATACATCATAAATCAAAGTTGTTAATCCGAGCTGAATCCATCCGAGAATCGTCACATGCGAATGTGCGTGCAACATATATTTGTGTACTATTGGCAACGGATACACGACGTAAAACCGCATGAGCACACCAATAAGCGCTACAATAAAAAAATAACCGATTGCAATTTGAATGTGGCGATGCAGATTTATCATATTTCAAAAATAAAAAACAGCCTGAGATAAACGCCTATGCATAGGCAGGTGTTTTCTCAAGCTGTTAAAACAAATCAAAAATCAATCAAAAAACTTTTACTATAAACAACTAACCCATTAAAACGAACGTTCCAATTCTAAAGCTTTTGGAAACAAGATATTATTTTCCAAGTGAATGTGGTGATGCAAATCTTCTTCAAATTCATGTAATTTTGAATAAAATGCACGATAAGTATTGCAAGCACCTTGTGGTGGTGTGTAACCACCACTTAATTCTGAAATTTTGCGCATAATCGAACCCGCTTCATCATGCTCCTCCTCCATCATTTTTATAGGGCTTTCGACACTTCCGAAATGACTTTGAGGTTTCTCTGAATTTTCTTCTTTGGCACGAACCAAACGTTTGATAAACGGAAACAAAATCAATTCTTCTTTTCGCTGATGGGATGCCATTTCCTGAACAAGTTCAATTACCAGTTTTTCAATTTCAGCCAATTCCGTATAATGACCTCCGTGAACCTGATTTACGCGTTTAGCGTATTGAAGTAACAAGGGACTGCTTTCCTCAACATAATGATGATGAACATTTACGATGTGATCGGACAAGAAATCCAATTTCCACGAATTGTAATTCGATGCACGGTCTTGCGACTTTTCTAAATTCAGTATTTCTTGTTCTAAAAGCGAAGCATCCACATTTGCTTTTTCACACGCTCTTTTGATACTGACGCCGCCGCCGCAACAAAAATCGATTCCGTATTTTTTAAAGATATGAGCGGCTTTGATATTTTCCGTAACCACTTCGGCTACTGTTCTTTCTTGAAGGGTTTCCATAATTCTATTGTATTTTACGGTTATTTCTATTTCTGACACAAATGTCTTAAATTAGAAGCCTGTGAAATATGATTTAAGTCATATTCTGAAAATTTATTTTAAAAAATAACTCTATGTTTATATACTCCTGATTTTCAATAGAATATAATTATTTATTTGGATTTCTGGAATCAAGAGGTCGGATACGCAATTCATCAATCAAAAAATTATCGGGTGTTTTAAGTAAAAAGATAATAGTTTCTGCCAATGCTTTTGGTTGCAACATATTTGCATGGTATTGAATTCCTGAATTTTCAAAAAAATCCGTTTCGATAGACCCCGTATTCAAACAGGTAACCTTAATGCGATCGCCGCGTAATTCCTTCATCAACGATTCACTAAACCCTTGAATTCCATATTTCGTAACCGAATAAGCAGCACCTTCGGAACGCGTGGTAACTCCTAAAATAGAGCCGATATTAATGATGTAAGAAAGCTTGTTGTCCGTTCTCATTTTAGATACAATCGGCGCGGTTATGTTGTAAACGCCACTCAGATTCACTTTCAACATTTGATCCCACAATTCAGCGTCCATTTCATCAATTCTGGCAAAAGCACCAATTCCGGCATTATTGATTAAAATTTGCGGCGTTTTGGTGTCAAACGCATCGGAAACCCAATTATTCACTGCTTGTCTATCGGAAATATCTAATGGTACCGGAATAAAATTGGAACCAAGTTGAACTTGAAGCTTTTCTAAATTTTCTCTTCCGCGCGCAATTCCGTAAACTATGGCGCCTTCCTGAACCAATGCAGCGGAAATTTCAGCACCCAATCCTTTGCTCGCTCCGGTAATGATTGCGATTGAATTTTGTAATTGCATTTGTTTCTTTATTTTGGTTCGTACGTTCCGACTTCGGTGGCAAAACCAATCGAAATTCGGTTCCATCCGTTTATAGCGACAATTGCCATCGTAAGTGCCATCATTTCTTCGTCAGAAAAATGTGTTTTCACTTGAGCGTATAATTCATCAGTTGCTGTGTGTTGATGAATATAAGTCAATGCTTCTGTCCATTCCAAAGCAGCTTTTTCTTTGTCGGAATAAAAAGGCGCTTCGCTCCACGCATTCAAAACGTATAAACGCTGTTCAGTTTCGCCCATTTGTCGGGCATCTTTACTGTGCATATCTAAACAATAGGCGCATCCATTCATCTGTGAGGCACGCATTTTTACCAGTTCCAGTAGTTTGGGATCCAAGGAAGATTTTCGAAGATAATTTTCAATTTCCAACATGCCTTTTATTCCTTTCGGGAAGCGTTCTGCGTAATTCAGTCGCTGTTTCATAGTGTTGTTTTTAGTATTTAAAGTTAATTTAAAATTAGAAATCTAAGTTACTGAAAACCAAACTGATTAAAATCACAAAAACAGCAGTTTGGGAAGGATTTGTCAATCTTCGTACTGTTTTTAACCAATTAACGTCTTAAAAATGTGGGTTCTTCAACCAGTTTATGAGCCAGTTCATACAAGTTCGTATTTTCTAACATTTGTTTTAAATGTTTGCGTATGGACACGAATTTCTCATGCATCGGACATGGTTTTTCCGCATCGCATTTTTCAAATCCCAATGCACAACCGTTATAAATTCTGTCGCCGTCAATGGCATTTACAATATCGCTCAATTTGATTTTTTTGGCTTGTGCACTGTCAATTACAAAACCGCCGGTGGGCCCTTTATGAGAATCCATCAGATTATTTTTGGCGAGTTGATGAAGCACTTTGGCAGTAAAAGCTTCCGGGGAATCAATATTTTTGGCAATCTCTTTTAAATTTGCGCGTATTCCCAAAGACGATTGCAAAGCCACATAAACCGAAGCCTTAATACCATATTGACAAGCTTTTGAAAACATAGGAACGAACATTTACAATGTCAAATATAGAACAAATTCTATTTCTGACACTATTGTCTGCAATTAAATATAAAATAAAAACAGCACCTATTTTTAAAGTTTTAAAAAGGCATCGCCTTCTTTATAATTTTCTGCCAAACTTAAAATGGTGGTTGATTTGCACATATTTTTAAGTTTGTTTCTGATTTCTCCGTATTGATTATGTACGGAACACGGATGTTTTCCTGAGCATTCCGGCAATCCCAGTACACATCCGCAAAACACTTTTTCACCATCAATTGCAATTACAATATCCATTAAAGTAAGCGGAGAATCTTTCAGGATATAAAATCCGCCGTTGGGACCTTTTTTGGATTTTATAATTCCGGCTCTTGCCAATTCTTGACAAATTTTGGCAGTAAAAGGTACCGGTGAATCAATGGCTTTGGAAATTTTGACAATATTGGGACGTTTGTCTTGTAGCGATTGTGACGCAATAAATATTACGGAACGAATGCCATATTCACATGCTTTTGAAAACATATTATTTTGCGGTTTATGTCAAAAATAGACATTCAATTTATTTATTATAAGACCAATTTATCAAAATTCCTTGGCTTTTCATAAGAAAATACTATCCGAATCTTTCCTTGGCTGCTCTTTCCAACATTTCCCGATGGTCCGGATGTGCAATGGATATGAGTGCTTTTGCGCGTTCTTTCAAGCCTTTTCCATAAAGATTTACAACGCCGTATTCCGTTACAATGTAATGGACGTGTGCTCGGGTTGTGGTTACGCTTGCTCCTTCCTTAAGAAAGGGCGTTATTTTGGAAATGCCTTTGTTTGTTACTGATGGCATCGCAATAATTGGTTTTCCACCTTCCGATAAGGAAGCGCCGCGAATAAAATCCATTTGACCGCCTACCCCTGAATACTGATACATTCCGATACTGTCGGCACAAACTTGTCCGGTTAAGTCAATTTCAATAGCCGAGTTGATGGCCGTTACTTTGGGGTTTCTTCGGATTAATGCTGTGTCGTTCGTGTAGGCGGCTTCTTTAAAATGAATGCTGGGATTGTCGTCAATAAAATCATACAACTTTTGAGTTCCCATTGCAAAACAGGTTACAATTTTTCCTTTCTTAATGACTTTGTTCTCTCCGGTAATGATTCCTTTTTCTACCAAAGGCAAAATTCCGTCACTAAACATTTCGGTATGAATTCCCAAGTGTTTGTGATTGTGAAGATTGTGTAAAACGGCATTCGGAATATTCCCTATTCCCATCTGCAAGGTTGCACCGTCTTCTACCATATTGGCAATATTTTTACCAATGGTGGCTTCAATTTCTGAGGGCGTGCCGATATTTGCCGTATAAATTGGTGTATCCACCTCTACTGCATAATCAATTTTGTTGATATGAATAATTCCATCGCCATGCGTTCGAGGAACATTCGGATTAATTTGAGCAATTACCTTTTTTGCAGTTTCTATGGCGGGAAGGGTTACATCTACAGAAAGCCCGAGCGAACAAAAACCGTGTTTATCCGGCGGTGAAACTTGGATAAAAGCAACATCTAACGGAAGGATATTGCTTCTAAAAAAACGGTGAATTTCACTCAAAAAAACCGGAACATAATCGCCGTTGACCGAGTTTACTCCCTTGCGTGTGTTGTCTCCGACAAAAAAACTGGAAAGATGAAACGCTTTGTTGTAAGGTTCTTGCAAATACTTTCCTTCTCCGTGGGTGTGAATTTGAACAATATCAATATTTTCCAATTCGCGATAACGCTCGACCAAACTGTCGATTAACAAATTCGGAGTCATTGCAGCTCCCTGAAAAAATACGCGATTGTTTGATTTTACTACCGATACGGCCTCTTCAACAGATACTATTTTCATGGTGATTTGATTTTAAGCAAAAATCGATATTAAAATCACATAACGATATGATTTTTCTCATTAATCCTTACTTTTTTGATATTTTAGATTTAGAATTGTCCCAATTTAAATGTTATTCTATTTTTACACAAAAATCATTTTTAAAAACGTTTCAGTGATTCGCACATTTTTCTCGTTTCTGTTTGTATGGACAATTTTATCTGCCAATGCACAGAATCCCACGACCGTTTCTGTATTTGATATGGAAATGGTTTATGAAGGTCTTGAACTATACAACCAACGTCAAATACCTTCTGAAGGTGCTTATAACAACCAACCGAGTTTTATTTCCGATCAGCTGCTTTTGCTTTCGGCTGAACGAAACGGACAAACCGATATTCTCGAATACGATATTGCAACTAAGAAAAAAAGATGGATTACAGACACGGAAAGCAGCGAATATTCTCCGCAAAAACTTCCCGGAACCGATGCCGTTGCTGCTGTGCAATTAGCTAAAAACGGAAACCAAAGACTTTACAAATACACTCCGGATGGACTTGCCACCAAACTGATCGACAGCTTGTCTTTTGCCTATTTTGTACCGATAGATTCCGAAAATATTATTGGAACCATTCTTCAAAACAAGTATATGGATTTAGTAAAAGTCGATTCAAATTCACAAAATAGCGAGCTCATCATAACAAACGTTGGACGGGGAATACAGAAAATTCCAAACAGCAATTCCGTAAGTTACACACTTGTAAACAATGAAAACATTTTTGATGTATATGTTGTGCCGACAACCGATTTGGATGACACATACTTCATTACAAAATTGCCTGTCGGTGTTCAGGATTATGTGTGGCTTACAAAAAATCAGATTCTTGTGGGAAAAGGCAATCAATTGTTTTTGTATGATATCTATGGAGAAGATAAGTGGATTCCGATTGCGTCGTTAAAGCATTTTAATTTAAAAGAAATCACCCGAATGGCAGTGAGTCCCTCCGGCAAGCGAATTGCAATTGTTTCAGAATAAAAAAAACTTTAGCAAACTTAAAAAAATCGCTAAAGTTTTCAATTCCAATCAAATCGCTTATAATCAGAACATTTCTCTTCCTGCAAAATGAAATGCTCCTTCAATAGCTGCATTTTCATCACTGTCACTTCCGTGAATTGCATTTTCACTGATTGAAGCAGCATACATTTTCCGAATAGTTCCTTCGGCAGCTTCCTCAGGGTTGGTTGCTCCAATTAATTTACGAAAGTCTTCCACGGCATTGTCTTTTTCAAGAATAGCTGCAACAATAGGACCACGCGTCATATATTCAACCAATTCACCGTAAAAAGGACGTTCTTTATGAACCGCATAAAATTCTTTGGCATCATCAACGGTCAGTTGCGTTAATTTCATAGCAACGATTCTAAATCCGGCTTCGGTGATTTTTTCTAAAATTGCTCCAATATGCCCTTTCTCAACGGCATCAGGTTTTAACATTGTAAATGTTC
>JAAYLC010000113.1 GCA_012522045.1 Bacteroidota bacterium | reverse complement strand
GGAATAAAAAAATACATCGAAAAATATAACAATCGGAAACATCAAGGAGTGAAGAGAATAAAGCCAATTTGTCTTTACAACCAAAAACAAATATTACACCTTAAATCTGCTTAAATTGGTCTAGAGATTGGGTAGTAGTACAAACGCTATCCGCAAGGTTTTCGCTCTTTAGCCAGCTTTGGTTTCGGGAGACAAGAAAGTGTTGCTAATCCGATACTGCGCACACGCAGACCGTTTTCAGTAAAACGAGTATTTTTCCCCTTGTTTTAAGAAATGTCTTTGAGCGTGTACAACTCAATTAATTTTCTTGCGGCTTCAAAAGGGGAGGTTAAATTCTTTTCAATTTTTTGAAGCTGAATTTCCATTTCCGCTTTGATTTTCGGGTTGTCATAAAACATCCGTTTGAGGTGCTCGTCAATCGTTTGCTTGAGCCAATATTTATTTTGTTCCTGTCTTTTATGTTGAAAATAGTGGTTGGAACGCACCAGTTTGAAATAGGCTGAAATCATCTCCCAAACTTCGTCGATGCCTTCGTGGTTTAAAGCACTGGCTTGTAAAACTTCCGGCTTCCAACCGTTTTCTTTTTCAGGAAACAAACGCAAGGCACGCGAAAATTCGGCTTTTGCCATACGTGCGGCTTTTTTGTTTTCTCCGTCTGCCTTGTTGATTACAATACAATCTGCCATTTCCATGATTCCTCTTTTGATGCCTTGAAGTTCATCGCCGGCGCCGGCTAATTTAAGCAACAGAAAAAAGTCCGTCATTGAATGGACTACCGTTTCACTTTGTCCGACTCCCACAGTTTCGACGATAATGACATCAAATCCGGCAGCTTCACACAGGGCGATGGTTTCACGAGTTTTTTGCGCCACACCGCCTAAAGAGGTTCCACTGGCAGAAGGACGGATAAAAGCATGGGGTTCTTTTACTAAAGATTCCATGCGCGTTTTGTCTCCCAAAATACTGCCTCGGCTAATGCTGCTGCTCGGATCAACCGCCAATACGGCAACTTTTTTTCCGAGGGAAACCAAGTGCATGCCAAAACTTTCTATAAACGTGCTTTTTCCCACCCCGGGAACTCCCGTAATTCCGATCCGAAGCGAAGGTTTTGCATGCGTGAGCGCCAGCTCGATTAATTGGCGGGCTTTGTCTTGATGTTTGTCGGCATTGCTTTCAATTAACGTAATGGCACGACTGAGCATCACTTGATTTCCTTTGACGATTTCGGAAATCATTTCATCTGGAGAAAAGGTTTTTCGACGTTTTTTTAGTTTCCCGACAAGTTTTTGATTAAAAGAATTCGGTTGAAGAATTCCTTCTTTTTCATGGAGCGCGGTATGTGAGGTGTTTTTTTTCAAGAAATCTTAGTTTAGGACAAATTTAAGAATCTCAATTTTCATAAATAGTTTTTTGAAGCTATATTGAGATTTATAAAACAATTTATAAAATGAAAGTCTTATACACAACTTTAAGTACTGCAAAAAACGGCCGCAACGGTCGTGCACAATCCGAAGATTCAAAATTAGACGTCGCATTGTCGGTTCCCAAAGGCTTGGGAGGTGAAGGCGGATCGGGAACAAATCCGGAGCAACTTTTCGGCGCAGCCTATGCATCCTGTTTTGGCGGCGCTGTTGAACTTGTGGCAAAACAAAAAGGTATCGAAATGGAGGGCGATGTGGAAATCACTGCTCAAATTGAACTTGGAAAAACCGCTGAAGATGAGCTGCAATTGCGCGCAACTTTAGATTGTTATCTTCCGGGAGTGTCGATGGAAGTCGGGGAGGAGCTGGTTAAAGAAGCTCATGAAATATGTCCGTATTCTCGTGCCACACGCGATAATATAACCGTTACGCTCAATTTATTGTTAGAGGAATAAGCGACTGAAAAATTAAATAGCCTTAAGATTAATCACTTTTCCGCCGGGATTCTCTTTGTCTTTCGGAGGCTTTTTTACCTCTTTAAAAGGACTGGTTTTAAGGTGTTGCATCGCCTGTTTTACAT
>JAAYLC010000153.1 GCA_012522045.1 Bacteroidota bacterium | reverse complement strand
TGTATAACCGTCTATTGAAGTTTTCTTTAGACGGTTTTTTTTTGGACAAACTTCAGGTTAAAGCCCTCCTCCTCCACATTCCTCATGCCACATTGACCAACCGACATAATTCGTTACCTTTGCAATTATGATTCACGCAGAAACCATTGTAGCCCTAGCAACTGCCCCGGGAACCGGAGCCATAGCCGTGATTCGGTTATCCGGAGAAAATGCTATAAACATTGCTGCTTCTTTATTTCATTCGGTCTCGGGAAAAGACCTTTCAAAGCAAAAAAGTCATACGGTTCACCTTGGGCATCTCAAAGATGAAACACGTATTGTAGATGAAGTGCTCGCTACGGTATTTCATAATCCAAACAGTTATACCGGCGAAGATGTGGTGGAGTTTTCGTGTCATGGAAGTCCTTATATTCAACAAGAAATTATCCAACTCTGTATTAAAAAAGGATGTCGGATGGCACAGCCCGGAGAATTTACATTGCGTGCATTTTTAAACGGTAAAATGGATTTAAGTCAAGCTGAAGCAGTGGCTGACCTGATCGCAAGTGAAAGCGCTGCCAGCCATCAATTGGCGATGCAACAAATGCGCGGCGGATTTAGTAATGAAATTGACAAACTGCGCGAAGAACTTTTGAACTTTGCCTCTCTCATCGAACTCGAACTCGATTTTTCTGAAGAAGATGTCGAATTCGCAGACCGTAAAGCATTCCAAGAGTTAATCACAAAAATTACCCATGTCATCAAACGGCTGATTGATTCCTTTGCCATTGGAAATGTACTAAAAAATGGAATTCCGGTCGCTATTGTGGGAGAACCAAATGTCGGAAAATCTACCTTGTTGAATGCTTTATTAAACGATGATCGTGCGATTGTCAGTGATATTGCGGGAACTACTCGAGACTCCATCGAAGATGAACTCACCATCGGAGGGGTTGGATTTCGATTTATCGATACAGCGGGAATTCGTGAAACTTCGGACAGAATTGAAGGGTTAGGAATCCAAAAAACGTTTCAGAAAATTGAACAAGCACAAGTAGTAATTTATCTGTTTGATGCAGAAAAATTTGCCGAATCTACCGCTGCCTTAAAACTTGAAATTGAAACCATTCGCAATAAATATCCTCAAAAAAATTTAATTAAAGTTGCCAACAAAACCGATCGGCTTACAGAAAGCCAATTAAAGTCACTTCAATCTGAAATAGACAATTTACTGTTATTGTCTGCAAAAAAAGGAATCGGAATCGAAAATCTTCAAAACCGTTTGCTTGAATTTGTAAATACCGGCGTTTTGCAATCCAATGAAACTGTGATTACCAACAGTCGTCATTACGACGCCTTGGTGAAAGCATTGGAAGAACTCAATAAAGTACAACACGGCATTGACAGTAATTTGAGCGGAGATTTACTCGCCATCGATTTGCGTCAAGCGCTGTATTATTTGGGAAGCATCACCGGGCAAGTATCTGAGGATGATATCCTTGGGAATATTTTCGCAAACTTTTGCATCGGAAAGTAATTACACTTCCTTTTATTAGCTAACCCCTTCTTTTACTTGACTTTATATGTTTTTATTTTCCCTTTCTTGTTGCTAATTTGCCCTTTTTTTCGTACCTTTCGTTTCTAATTTGTTGTTATAGAAACAAGTTTTGTTGCTAACAACAAGTTTACTGTTACAGAAACAACTGCAAAATTTTTTGAGATATGAAGGTAACACTAAGAAAACGCAATCAATGTGGTTAGACCAGCTTATACTTAGACTA
>JAAYLC010000172.1 GCA_012522045.1 Bacteroidota bacterium | reverse complement strand
CATATTGATTCTCAATGATGAATTCTCCTAATGATTGCGTTATTTTGGACATAATTGGTTGTCTTAGTGAAATTGGTGCAAATATCGATATTTTTAGGAAATAGACCCGATATTTGCACCGATATTCAGGTTGGATTTTATTTAAACTTTAAAAACAAATACATGGTACTTATCCGAAAAGCAGAGAAAACTGATTATCCCAAAGTTTTGGAACTTATTCAGGAACTCGCAGTTTTTGAAAAGCAACCCGACGCCGTGGAAATTACAGTAGAAGAGTTGATTTGGGAAAGTTCGACAGAGCCGCCTTTGTTTTACTGTATCGTTGCGGAAATTGATCAAAAAATTGAGGGGATGGCATTGTTTTATTTCCGATTTTCAACCTGGAAAGGTCGTACTTTGCATTTGGAAGATTTAATTGTTCGTCAGCCATCCCGAGGAAAAGGCATCGGAGAAGCATTGTATTGTAAAGTGATGGAATTTGCTCGAAAACATAATGTTAAAAGAGTGGCCTGGGAAGTTTTAGATTGGAATCAGCCTGCAATCACTTTTTATGAACGAACCGGAGCAAAAGTTTTTGATGATTGGCGCGTTGCACATATGACAGAAGAAGCTTTGGAAAATTACTTACTATCACAGAAATCTAAAAATGAGTGAGAAACCTTATGAAGGTATTTAAATTTGGCGGCGCATCTACAGCAACTGCAGCGGGTGTAAAAAATGTAGTTTCTTTATTAAAACAGTCGAAAGAATCTGATTTAGTAGTGGTGATTTCGGCAATGGGCAAAATAACAAATGCCTTGGAAGAAGTTGTTTTGGCTTGGTTTGCCAAAAATGGATTAAAAGAAGCGCTGGAAAAAGTCAGCAATTTTCACTATGAAATGGCAGCGAATCTCTTTCAATCAAAAACACATGCTGCTTATGTAGAAGTGGACAATATAATAAAAGAACTTCTGCGATTTTTAGAAATCAATGTTTCTGAAAATCATGCTTTTGTTTACGATCAAGTGGTTTCTTACGGCGAAATCTTAGCTTCAAAAATAGTTTCGCGTTATTTTGATGAAGTCGGATTATCAAATACTTGGCTTGATGTATGTACGTGTATAAAGACTGATGATAATTACAGAGATGCTAAAGTGAACTGGAAACTGACACAAAAAAATATTAAAAATAAAGTCTCACCAAAAGGAATTACGGTAACTCAAGGATTTATCGGCTCGGATGCGGTTAATAATTTCACGACGACTTTAGGAAGGGAAGGGAGCGATTACACCGCTGCTATTTTTGCACATTGTTTGGATGCCGAAGATGTAACCATTTGGAAAGATGTGCCCGGTTTTTTAAATGCAGATCCACGGTATTTTAAACAAACACAGCTGTTGCATAAAATTTCTTATAAAGAAGCTGTGGAACTGGCATTTTACGGAGCTTCTGTCGTTCATCCAAAGACTTTACAGCCGCTTCAACAAAAGAAAATTCCGTTATACATCAAATCGTTTTTAGATTTTGATTCGCCCGGAACCTGTGTGGGCGGAAATATTTCCATTACTCCAAAAATCACTTGTTATATTTTAAAACCCGGAGTGACCCTCATCTCTTTATCATCTCATGATTTTGGATTTATTATGGAAGATTACATTGCCGATGTCTTTAAATGGTTGTATGAGTATAAAATGAAAGTGGAATTGATTCAGAATTCGGCGATAAGTTTTTCTGTATGTGTAAGCGATAAATTCAACAATCTTCATCATTTACTGGAAAAATTGCGAAGTAAATTTTACGTAAAATGGAATGAAGATGTCACGCTCTATACACTCAGACATTTTGAAGAAAAAGATGTTAAACGCATAACCGAAGGCAAACGCGTTTTGCTCAAGCAAGTAACCCAAGAAACGGTGCAGCTGATTATCCAAGACAAACCGGAAATGCTGAAATAGTACTTCGATTTTGCAAAATATGCATTTAAAATCTTAAAGTAATTTTTATTGTCTTTAATCTATTTTAAAACTATTTTAGTTCTTTAATACACGAAACCTAACTTTATTTTTTTGTAAATGGGATTAGTCAGTGCTAAAGAAATAGCCAAGGCTGTTAAGTTAGACAAATTGGGATTTTTCGGCACTTTTATCGGCTGGACTATCCTAAAGTCGTTAAGTATTGATCATCTCAATACATTTTATAACGACCATAAACATCTTGAAGGGACGAACTTTATAGATGCGCTAATCGCCCATTTCAAGATTGATTATGTTATGTCTGAAGAGGATTTAAAAAGAATTCCCAAAACAGGCGCATTTATTACCGTTTCCAATCATCCTTTAGGTGCGATTGACGGAGTTTTGCTCATGAAACTCCTACTTAGTCAGCGTTCGGATTTTAAAGTCATGGGGAATTTTCTTTTGCATCGTGTGGAACCTTTGGCGCCCTATGTGCTTCCGGTGAATCCGTTTGAAAATAAAAAAGAACTAAAATCAAGTGTTTTGGGATTTCGAGAAGCTGTCAAACATTTGAAGGAAGGAAAACCCTTGGGTATTTTTCCGGCCGGAGAAGTTTCAACATATAAAGAAGGAAAACTTTTGGTAGATAAACCTTGGGAAGAAGCCGTGATGAAACTGATTAAAAAATCGGAAGTTCCGGTAGTTCCGGTTTATTTTCATTCAAAAAACAGCAAGATGTTTTATCGTTTTGCAAAAATTAGTGATTCGTTGCGAACTGCAAAATTGCCATCGGAAATATTAACGCAACGCGAACGCAAAATTAAAATCCGTATTGGACATCCTATTTCGGTTGAAGATCAAAAAGAATTAACCTCAATAACCGCATATACCGCGTTCCTAAGGCGAAAAACGTATATGCTTTCCAATGCATTTCAACGAAAAAAATTCATTGAAAAAATTCCTAAAACTTTAAAGCTTCCAAAACCTCCCAAAAAAATCATCGGTCCCATTCCGCAACAAGAAATAATTAAGGAAATTCAGGTTTTAAGAAACACAGATAAACGGTTGTTGATTAGTAAAAATTATGAAGTTTTTTTGGCGAAAGCAGAATTTATTCCAAACATTCTTCAAGAAATCGGAAGACAGCGTGAAATTACATTTAGAGAAATCGGAGAAGGAACCAATAAAAGCATTGATTTAGATAAGTTTGACAGTTATTATTATCACATGTTTTTATGGGATGAAAATGAAAAAAAGGTAGCAGGTGCTTACCGAATGGGGTTAGGTTCTGAAATTTTTCCGCGATACGGCATTGAAGGTTTTTATCTTCATGAATTGTTTCGGTTTGATTTTGAATTATTTAAAATGATGAGTGAGTCCATCGAAATGGGACGCGCTTTTATCATCAAAGAATATCAACAGCGTCCGATGCCTTTATTTCTTCTTTGGAAAGGAATTATTCACGTTACTTTGCGTTATCCGGAGCATCGGTATTTGATAGGAGGCGTCAGCATCAGCAACAAATTTTCCGAATTTTCGAAAAGCCTGATGATTGAGTTTATGAAATCCAATTATTACGATCCGTTTATAGCGCAATATGTGCATCCCAAAAAAGAATACAAAGTCAAATTAAAAGACGAATACAAACATTTTGTACTTGAAAAGACCGAATCCGATTTGAATAAATTTGACCGTCTAATTGATGAAATTGAACCGGACGGACTCCGCATGCCTGTGTTGTTAAAAAAATATATAAAACAAAATGCCAAGTTGGTTGCTTTTAATGTCGACCCCTTATTTAATAATGCCGTGGATGGGTTGATGTATATATCCATAGCCGATTTACCCGAAAGTACGGTCAAACCGGTGATGGAAGAATTCCAAGCAGAAATTGAAAAAAGATTAAAACAATAAATCAGGGAGTTCTGCTTGTATATTTAATTTAGGATTGAAACTGACTGTCTAATGCAATAATTTGTTCGGCCAATTCACTTCCTATACGATCTTGAGCCTCCACTGTGGAACCGCCAATGTGCGGACTTAATGAAATTTTGTTGTTCATCAGTATTTTTATGGAAGGAGACGGTTCATTTTCAAAAACATCCAAAGCCGCAAAAGAAACTTTCTCTGTTTCTAATGCTTCTACCAAAGCATTTTCATCGACAATGCCACCACGCGCTGTATTTATTATTCCCACACCGTCTTTCATTTTGTCAAATTCTTCTTTGCCGAGAATCGGTTTGGTTTGTGCAGGCACATGCAAGCTGATGTAATCGCTTTCTTTTAATAATTCGTCCATCGACAGATTTGAAAGCGTAAAAGTTAATTGTTGTCCGTCAAAAAAGTTTAATGTGATCGGAGGAATTTCTTGTCCGCTTTTTCTGGTAACGACTACTTTCATTCCGATGCCGATTGCCAATTTCGCCATTTCTTGTGCAATCCTGCCGTATCCGATAAGCCCCAACGTTTTACCTCTTAATTCAACGCCGCGACTGTAGCTTTTCTTTAATTCTTTAAATTTTGAATCTCCTTCCAAGGGCATATCCCGATTGGCATGGTGTAAAAATCGGACGGCTCCGAAAAGATGCGCAAACGCCAATTCTGCCACGGAAGCAGAGGAAGCTGCAGGGGTGTTTATGACTATAATATCTTTAGAACGTGCATATTCCACATCGATATTATCCATTCCGACACCGCCGCGACCTATAATTTTTAAGGAAGGACATTGGTCAATCAAGTCTTTTCTTACTTTCGTTGCACTGCGAACCAAAAGCACATCGATTTGATGTTCATTGATATAGTTAACAAGTTGTTCTTGAGCTACATGAACCAAGTAAACTTGATGCCCCGCTGCTTCCAAAGCATCAATACCACTCTGGGAAATTCCGTCGTTTGCAAGTATTTTCATAATCGTAATTTTTATGCTTTTTGTTCGGTGTGTTTCATGACATCTACCAAGACTTTTACACTTTCTATAGGCATGGCATTGTAAATGGAAGCACGATACCCGCCAACACTTCTGTGTCCTTTGATACCGCTGATTCCTGCGGCATTAGCTTCCGTTTCAAATAGGGCTTTCAATTGTTCGTTTTTGATATTAAAAGTAACATTCATCAAAGAACGATCTTCCTTTTCAGGAACATAGGCTTCAAAAATTGAATTTCTGTCGATTTCGTTATAAAGCAATTCGGCTTTTTCATCATTCTTTTTTTCAATAGCCGAAATACCGCCTTGTTCTTTCAACCATTCTAAATTTAACATAGAAACATACACGGCAAACACGCTGGGAGTGTTGAACATACTGTCTTTTTTGATATGAATGGAATAATCCAAAATGGATGGAATCTGTCTTGAGACTTTTCCTAAAAGCTCCTCTTTAATTATCACTAACGTAGTTCCGGCAGGGCCCATGTTTTTTTGAGCGCCGGCATAAATTAAATCGAATTTTGAAAAGTCCAATGCTCTTGAAAAAATATCGCTGCTCATATCACAAACAATCGGGATGGGTGATTCCGGAAATTGGCGCATTTGAGTTCCGTAAATCGTATTGTTGCTGGTGCAATGAAAATAATCGGCATCACTGGGAATGGCATATCCTTTTGGAATGAAATTAAATCCGTTGCTTTCAGAAGTCGCCACAACAGCAACGTCGCCAAACTTTTTTGCTTCCTTTATCGCATTGGAACTCCATGTTCCGGTATTTAAATAGGTCGCTTTATTATTTAAAAGATTGTAGGCAACCATGACGAATTGCATGCTGGCGCCGCCTTGCAGATAAAGCGCATGATATCCTTTTCCTTTTAAGCCCAGATGTTCTAATGCCAAGCTGCGTGCGCGCTCCATTACTTCGACAAAATCTTTGCTGCGATGTGAAATTTCTAATAAGGAAAGATTAAGATTATTGAAGTTTAAAACGGCTTGCGAAGCTTTTTTAAAAACTTCATCCGGAAGAATTGCAGGTCCGGCACTGAAATTATGTTTTTTCATAAATAATAAGATTTTATAATTGGGCTATTGTTAGTTGCGCTATTAAAAAGCTGAGTTATTAATTTTTTGTGATACAAAGATGATAATAAAGTTTTTACCTGCTATACGTTAATAATTAAATTCTTGTTATGATAATTGTAAAAGAAATGCTAACGTATCTACATTGTCCGCATAGTCCCATAGTTTAGGTTTTTGAGTTTCTCCAAAATGAACATCACCGGAATCGAGATTTGATGAAACGACACATTGAATATCCTCTGAAATTGTTTGAAGATGCCTCCGAAGTTGGGGAAGGGAGTCATAATACTCATAAAACAACACCGCAATAGGAGAGGAGAGTTGTGAATCTTCTTTTAAAATCAAAAATTCATTGTCTAACAGCGGCAAATTGTCCATTAAATACACCGCTTTGTTATAGTCGTAATTATTGATGTATTTATGGTTGTGAATGATTTCTTTCCATTCGTAACAGGCTTTAAAAAACAATTCGAAATCGTAGTTTTTGGGAACATAGATTTTAGAAACATTTCTGCAACCCAATCCAAAATAAGTAAAAATATCGTGGCATAGGTTTTTTAATTCTTCCAACGTTTCATTGCCTGTTAATATAGCCACCGAATTTCTGTTGTGCCGGATGATATTCGGATATTTTCCGAAATAATATGCAAAGTGGCGAGCGGTATTGTTACTTCCGGTGGCAATCACGGCATCAAAATCTTTCAGATTTGCATCCGAAAAATGGATTCTGTTTCTAAATTCCGGTTCGTATTTGATTAAAAATTCCGACAAAAAAGGGAGCAACACAGCATCGTTAGACGATTGTTTGACAAGTGCTTTATTTCCTGAAATCAATACGCTCAAAAAATCGTGAAATCCCACTAGGGGAATATTCCCTGCCATAATGATGGCAACCGTTTTTGGAGA
Organism: Bacteroidota bacterium; assembly: GCA_012522045.1. GTDB lineage: Bacteria > Bacteroidota > Bacteroidia > Flavobacteriales > Flavobacteriaceae > JAAYLC01. The sequence goes on along the minus strand of JAAYLC010000172.1, from coordinate 4,940 downwards.
TTTGTCAGGAAATTGATAGGCCGACGTCCATTGGAGTAAATTAGCTTTTGATAGTGCTTCCGACCAATTTCGAAGTGCCAAAAGTATATTCTCCGACGTAAACCATCCGTTGTGTTGTTTTGCAATTTCCAATAGCTGTGAAGCTTCATTGGAAACCTTATTATTTTTGAGAAAATTCTCATAATCTGAAGCAATATTATTGATATAAATTCCCAGTGCTTCAAAAGCGTTAATACGTGTGTATAAATCCATAGTTTATTTGGAGTTAGCGTCGTTTGGCTGTACCTTTGCAGCAAAGTTAAAAAAAGTATAAGCTATGGCAATTATTATAACTGACGAATGTATAAATTGTGGAGCATGTGAGCCGGAATGTCCTAATAATGCAATATATGAAGGTGCTGATGATTGGCGTTTCGCTGACGGAACAGCACTTCATGGAAAAATTGTATTGCCAAATGGCCAAGCAGCAGATGCTGATGAAGCTCAAGAACCGATTAGTGATGAGATTTATTACATCGTTCCCGATAAATGTACCGAGTGCAAAGGATTTCATGAAGAACCGCAATGTGCGGCGGTATGTCCTGTAGATTGTTGTGTTCCAGACGATGAATATGTGGAGTCCGATGCAGAACTACTAAGTAAAAAGGCATTTCTTCACAATGAGTGATTTTCAATAGTTCATTCGGAAAAACAGAAGTTTTTCCGAATGAACTGGTTGAATTGACAAGTTAATATATTTTAGGCAACCGATTTTTAGGAAAAAACCAATTTCTTCAATACTTTTGGCGTTTGTTCAGATGAATACAAGAATTTCAAATACGGAATCTCAATAAAAACTCATCTGATTTTTTTGAATGATTAATTTAATATATTAGTCGCAAATATTTCATATGAAATTCAACTACCAAACCATTTTGTTGGGAATATCAATTCTGATTATGACAGTTTCTTGTGTTCCCAGAAAAAAAATTGCCTATTTTCAGGAAATTGAAAATTTGAATGAATATCAAATCAATTTCAAACCCGTTACCATAAAACCAAGTGACATTCTGAGTATTACCGTTTCTGCTGCCAATATGGAATCGGTTATTCCTTTCAATTTATTAATGATCTCCAGACCGTTAATTTCCAGAGGAGAAATGTTAACACAAAGCAATTCGCAAGAAATCGGATATTTAGTAGATACCGAAGGAAAAATCAATTTTCCGGTTTTGGGGGAAATTTCAGTAAGCGGATTAGATACCAAAGGGTTAAGAGATTTACTTACCAAAAAGATTTCCGATTATGTAAAAGACCCGGTGGTAAATGTTAGAATCATGAATTTTACCGTGAGTGTTTTAGGGGAAGTAGCACGTCCGGGAACTTATACAGTCTCAGGGGAACGAATTTCGCTGCCGGAAGCCCTTGGACTGGCAGGAGATATGACAATTTTCGGACAACGTAATAATGTGTTGGTAATCAGAGAAAATAACGGAGTAAAACACTATAAATATTTGGATTTGTCAGATGCTAATGTGCTAAACTCTGAATTTTATTACCTTCAACAACACGACATAATCTATGTTGAACCCAACACGGCACAACGCCAAAGCTCAAGCTTTAACAGGAATTCATCGGTGTATGTTAGTATGGCATCCTTATTAATTTCAGTGCTTGTTATTATTTTCAGATAATATATAATGGAAAATACAGAATATACACGACTTGACGATTCAAATATCAATTTAAGAGAGCAAATAACGTTATACCTGCGTTATTGGCCGTGGTTTGTTATCTCCGTAATTGTTTTAGTAGTCATTGCATTTCTTTACTTACGCTATGCTACCCCAATTTATGAAACCAAAGCGGTAATTCTGATTAAAGATGAAAAAAATAGTGCACTGTCAGAACTCGCAGCTTTTGAAGATTTAGGACTTACAGGGTCTTTAAGTCCCTCAGGATTTGAAAATGAAATTCAAATTTTAAAATCTAAAAGTCTTACAGAAAGTGTAGTCAAAAAATTAAACCTCAACATTCGTTACTATTCAGAAGGAAAAGTACGCGATATGGAACTTTATGATAATATTCCTTTTGAAGTTTCTATTTTAACTCCCGAAGATTCATTGGTGTTTCCCGCACCTCCGTTTTACATAAAAGTTTTAAATGACAATTCTTTTCAATACCGTTTAAGTGATTCTGAGGAAATCAGGGAAATTCCTTTTGGAGAACCTTTTTATGTTCCTATGGGTGAAGTGGTGGTTCATAGAAGAGAATTTAAAAATGCGTCTTCAGATAAAGAAAGCAATGAAATTCGAGTGAATATCAGCAGTATGCACACTACGGTGGCATATTATAGGCAAAACATTCAAGTGGAGCGGTTAATGCAAATGAGCAGTGTCATTCAGCTTGCCTTAAACTTGCCTAATGCTAAAAAAGCAAGAGCCGTTCTCAATGAGTTGATTACTCAATACAATTTGGATGCCACTGAAGACCGTAATGAAGTAGCGCGTAATACTGCCAATTTCATCAACAGCCGGTTGGTAATTATTTCAGAAGAATTAGATTCTGTCGAACTCGGTAAAGTCGAATTTAAACAATCTAATAAATTAACCGACTTACAAGTAGAAGGCGAAATTTTCCTTAGAAATGAAAGTGAATTTACCAAAAAGGCAATGGAAATTGAAGTCCAGCTGGAGTTGGTTCGCAATATGATAGATTATGTACAGCAATTGGAGATGGGAGAGTTGCTGCCTGCCAACATCGGCATTGAGTCGGATAGAATAAGTTCCAATATTCAGGCATACAATCAAGTGGCGATGGAACGTTCACGAATGTTGATTAGTTCCACAGAGTTAAACCCGATTGTCGTTACGTTGACACAAGAACTCGAAGGACTTCGACGCGCGGTGTTGGAAGGATTAAACAATGCTCAAAATTCACTGCTCATTCAGCGGGAAGACATTCAATGACAAGAAGCTGAAATTGATTCAAAAATTACTTCAGCTCCATCTAAGGAAAAAATATTCAGAAGCATCAGCAGACAACAAGAAATTAAAGAAACGCTGTATTTGTATTTGCTTCAAAAACGTGAGGAGAATGCAATTTCACTGGCAGTAACGACTCCCAAAGCAAAAGTCGTGGATTATGCCTACAGTTCTTATTTGCCCGTTTCACCTAAAAGATCAATCATCCTTTTAGCTTCTGTTATTGTAGGATTGTTAATACCTTTTATTATAATTTATGTCAGAAATTTATTGGATAATAAAATCCGTGAAACTTCTGATATTACTCAGGTTGTTAAAAATATTCCTGTAATCGGTGAAATTCCCAAGTTGGAAAAAAGCGAATCGGAAATTATTCAGGCAAACGACCGTTCCGTACTTGCTGAATCCTTTAGAATGTTGCGTACGAATTTGCAGTTTATGTTTGTCAATTCTAAAGCTTCAACCGGAGGTAAAGTGATTTTTGTAACGTCCACTATCAAAGGTGAAGGAAAAACATTTTGCTCGATTAATCTAGCACTAACATTGGCAAATACCGGTGCCAAAGTTGTTTTGGTTGGAGCAGATATCAGAAATCCACAGATTCATCGATATTCCCACGACGAAAGAAATCACCATAAAGGAGTTGTAGAGTTTTTGGTACATGAAGAAACCAATGTTTCTCAATACGTACAACAAAGTGAATTGAATAAAAATCTTTCACTAATTTATTCAGGAACGATTCCGCCCAATCCTGCAGAATTATGGATGCGAGACCGTAGTGCCCAACTCTTTAATCAATTGCGTCAAGAATTTGATTATATTGTGGTAGATACTGCACCAACGCTGCTTGTGACAGATACATTCTTAATAAACAAATACGCCGATGTGCTGCTGTATGTATTACGAGCAGGATATACCGAAAAGCGATTGCTGGAATTCCCAACTTCAAACATTGAAAGTGGAAAATTGAAAAATGTAGCTTTTATTCTGAATAATGTGATGATAGATCAAATCGGATATGGCAATCGTTACGGATATTACTATCAAGACAGTAAAAATTCATTTTGGAAACGGTTACGAAAAAGTTTTTAGCAAAAATTCCTGGTTTTTTCAACAAGGGCTTCAAAAAATGGCAATTGCTTTTTTGTCAGTGTAATTTGTTTTATTGCTTTTAAATGCCTCGGGTTGTGGGCATCTGTTCCCATAATGTCATAATGACCGTTGCACAATAAATCGAGTGCTTTATGGTGCACTTGACTCCCATAATGTTGGGATAAGGACAGTAGATTGAGCTGTAAATAACAACCTTTCTTTTTGAAATCTAAAACCTCTGTTCGATCTTTCAGATAAACATAGCGTTCCGGATGTGCTAAAATAGGGGTGAATCCTTGTTGTTTTAATTCAAATAACTGAGAATCAGTATAAATCATTTTTTGAAGATAGGACATTTCTACCAATACTTTTTTACCCACCAAAGGCAACAAATCTTTCTTTAAAACCAAACTGTCAAACTGTTTGTCCATCATATATTCGGCAGCAGCTTTTACCGAAAAATCCGTAAAGCCGGATTCAGAAAGAAAGTTTTGAAATTCATCTAATTTGGCTAAAATAATCGCTGTATTATTTGAATAAAAATCCTCCATAATATGAGGCGTTGCAATGACACCTTTATATCCAAGAGATTTGTACTCTCCAATCATTTCGAGAGACACTTCCGGACTTTGGGCACCGTCATCGATTTCGGGTAATAAATGGCAATGAAAATCAGTTAATCCGTGTAGATAATCAGCGATGTGATATTTTTTAGTAAAAAATGAAAACATTCCTACAACCAAGTTATTTTTAAGTAATTGTTAACAAAAAACAAAAGTTATGAAATTTGTATAAAATATTTTATAAAATTCTTATTAGAATTTTGCAATCGTAAATTTTGCAATTATTTTTGTTGACAAATTCAAAAGTAACCAAAAACTATAT
>JAAYLC010000067.1 GCA_012522045.1 Bacteroidota bacterium | reverse complement strand
CGTTTGAGGAATTTGTAAAAGACAGGATCATTTGGTGGAACGAATTAACGCCAAACAGATTAAAGGCAGTAGTTAAAGATATGAAAGCCTTTGCCAAATTCTACGCCAAGCGTTGCGGGGTGGTGCTGGATGGTAATTCGGAAATTCCGAACAGTAGAAACTTTAAAATAAAATAAAATGAGCGAAAATAACATTGATGCTCTTAACGAGCAATACGGAGAAAGTTCTTTTGGAGCATTTAAGGATGCCAGGGATGTGGATAAGGCGTTTGATGATTGGTATGCAAAAGGAAACACAGGTCTTTACACTAAAGGACTTTATGCCATAAGAGAATTAAAATCCTTTGCCACCTACTACGCCCAGCGTTGCGGGGTGGATGTAGATGGTGAATGCGAACACCCGTATCATTCGATTGTTGGTGGAAACGGAAGCCCGGAAAGGTGTTTGAAGTGCGGTAAATTATTGAGTGATTAACAGAAGTTTTAATTATGGAAAACTTAAAAGGATTTGAAAAAGTAACAGATTACGCTTGGATGAAGAAAGGTAGAAAGTATTGGAATATTTGGTTGGGGAACCCTTTTTGCATTTCATTACACAAAGCACCTTTATCTATACCAAAAGAAGAAATAGAAATGGATTTGATAACAGGGCAGCAAGAGGCAAAAAGGGATTTTGTAAAACGATTTCCAGAAGTGGAATGGGTTGGCTAAAATTGCTGCCAACGGAACGCAGCTAACAGAAGTGTCTGCATAAATAAAACTTCAATTTGTTAACCAAAGCTTGGTAGCAGCCATTTTTGTTAGGTGTTGCTACAAGCTGAAAAATAAAATTTGAGCAATGAGTAAAACTAAAATTTGGATGCTGTTTGATAGCAGATACAGAACTGACGAGGATAAAGCAGTTTGTTATGAAGTTTGCGAAACCTTAAAAGAGGCAAAAGAAAACGCTGATGATTATGGTGATGATACTGTAATTGTAGAAGCGATTGAAGAAAACAATATAATAAGTGATAGTAAGATTATTAACTGAGCGTAGGCAATTTTATTTTATTGTTTATAACGGACAAGGCTAAGCGCAGTTGCCTACGAAACTGTCAACAAGAAACAAAAACTATGATACCAAGAAAAGAATTTGAAGAGAAGTGGAAGCAATTGCGCTTAGGTAGTGTTAGCGCACGCACTTCCAACCCTGATTGGGAAGGCAAAGAACCTTGTTGGGATATTGAATTAACTAACGGAGACGTTCATAAAAGGGTGACTGAATCAAAAATACGAGAAGCAACTTACAAGGTCTTTGACTACCCATCCTGTTATATGGATATTGTAAGACAAAAGAACTTAGATGCGTACAACTGTTTGTATGTGCGCTAACGTGGCATTTACGAATGTTCGAACAGTCAAGTAATCCTTGACAACTGAACCTGTCGGAAAATCCGACAAGTTGAAATTTAAATTATATTTGCAATGGAAGCACTAAGCGACAGACAAAAAGGCAGGTACATGAAAACTGCAATGAATATCATTGGATTCAACGTAAACGAAAAAGGAGCTGCAATACTGGTTCAGGTATATGAGTATTTATTGGCATACAAAGGCAGCCTGAAATTAGCCCAGGTTATCAGCATCCAGGAGGGCATGGAAT
>JAAYLC010000187.1 GCA_012522045.1 Bacteroidota bacterium | reverse complement strand
GATTGCTCCGGTTACCATTCCGGTTGTCAATAAAGCCAGTGTACCAATTCCGCCAACCGTCACGCCTAAATGTATTCGTTGTTGAATGATGTCTGCTTCAATCAATCCGAACAGCATGGCAGAACCTCCTCCCGTTGCGTTAAAGATGGATACCATTTGCGGCATTTCGGTCATAGGAACTTTATCGGACATTCTTTTACCTATAAGTGTTCCTGCTGCAATAGCTACCAATAGGATTACTAAATTTGTTGTTCTGTTAAATTCCAATTCGTCATTCATTGCCAAAACAAAGGTGAGAACGACAGCCAAGATCATTCCGAAAGCTGCAATTGCATTTCCGGTTTTGGCACGCACCGGAGAACTCATAAATTTCAATCCGATAATAAAAGAAATAGTTGTTAACAAATAGCCAATCTCAATAAATGTACTCATGAGTCAGTTAGTTTTTAGAAACTAAATAATAGTTTCAAGGTTGGTTGTTATAATTTTCGGTTATTTCTTGGAGTTAAACATTTTCAACATGCGACCGGTTACAAAAAATCCGCCGGAAATATTTAATGTTCCGAGAAAAACAGCAATTCCTCCAAGAATAAGATTTACGTAATCATCAGGTTCAACTTTCATAATCATAATTACAGCGCCCACTAAGATTACGCCACTGATTGCGTTGGCTCCCGACATTAACGGTGTATGCAATATTGCCGGTACGTTCCCGATAACTTCAATTCCGATGAAAATACAGAATATGACAAAGTAAATTTCGGACATGTATAAATTGATGTATTCCATAAGATTAGTTAGTTTGAGTTTCTATAAAACGAGGATGGGTATAATTTCCTTCAAACATAATTTGACTTCCTTCAATCAAAGGATCGTTTTCTTGCGCCTTTGTCATATGTTTTAAGAAGGAGAAAAAGTTATTTGAAAGCAATTTGGAAGCTGCTGCAGGAATTTCTGCCGATAAATTAGAGTTTCCGACTATGGTTACTCCTTTATGAGTCACAGTTTCATTATTTTTTGACAATGCGCAATTTCCACCTTGTTCCGCAGCAAGGTCAATAATTATACTTCCTTCCTTCATAGCTTCAACCGATCTGTTTTCTATCAGTAAAGGTGCTTTCCTTCCTGGAATATTTGCCGTACTGATTACAATATCCGCTGAGGAAATGTGTTTGTGAATAAGTTCTTTTTGTTTTGCTTTGTATTCTTCACTTTGCTCTACGGCATACCCACCTGCACTTTCTGATTCTTGATGCCCTTCTACCTCGACAAAAGTAGCTCCCAAACTTCTCACTTCTTCTCCGGCTGCTGCTCTCACATCAAATGCTTCTACGACTGCGCCCAATCGTCTTGCAGTTGCGATTGCTTGCAAACCTGCAACACCGGCACCTAAAATCAGCACCTTTGCAGGCGTGATGGTTCCCGCAGCGGTCGTAAACATGGGAAGAATCCCATTAAAGAGTGCTGCTGCTTTAATTACTGCGCGATAGCCGGCTAATGATGCCATCGATGATAAAACATCCATCGATTGTGCCAGTGTGGTTCGCGGAAGTAAATCCAAACTCGATACGGTTAATTTGTTTTTTTCGTAACTAACTAATCGATTCCGATAAAATAAAGGATTAAAAATTCCAATAAAATGGGTTCCCTCTTGAATTTCTTCTTCCTTGTAGACATGGTCTAAAGAAATAACATACATTGCAGAGGCAAAAATTTCTTCACGAGAAGCTGCAGAAGCACCGGTCTCTTCATATTCGGCGTCAGAAATTCCAAGAGAATCGCCTATGCCAGATTCGATAAGAACAGTCCACTTTAGCTCGGAAACGATGCGTTTGGTTTCTTTTGGAAGGATACAAACACGAGAATCTCCCGGTGTTTTCAGAAATCCTACCAAGATTGGTTTTGGTTGGTTGGTCATAACATGTTTCTAATTCCAGTAAGACAAAAATAAGTAATAATTGTGGTGCAAATTACGGAAAAATTCCTCTAAGAATATAAGCTTGTTCAATTCGTTCTATAGCGATGCAAAATGCAGCAGTTCTTAAATCTACATTTTTCTCGGAAGCGTAATCATTTACTTTGTCAAAATTGGCTCGCATTTTCTTTTCTATTCTTTCTAAAATTTCTTCCAAATGCCACATTTCGCCATTTCGGTTTTGAAGCCATTCAAAATAACTTCCAATGACTCCTCCTGAATTACATAAAATATCGGGAATGATGGTTACGTTTCGGTCTAATAAAATTCGTTCACCTTCTTTATCGGTAGGTCCGTTTGCACCTTCTGCGATTAATCGTGCTTTAATATGTGGCGCATTGTCTTTGGTTATTTGATTTCCGAGTGCTGCAGGAATAAAATAATCACAATCCAATTCAAAAAAATCTTCATTTTCAATCGAAGATGCTTGTGCATAATCCTTAATACTTCCTTTGTTGATTTGTGTATAAGCAAACAATTTTTCAACATCTATACCTTCAGCATTTGCGATGGAACCGTAGGCATCTTGAACACCTACCATAAGTGCTCCTTCACGCATTAAAAAATAAGATGCCCAATAGCCGACATTTCCAAAACCTTGAACAATAAACTTTTTCCCTTGGAGGGTTTCGCCCATTTTTTCAGTCCAACAGCGAATCATCAGATAAACTCCAAAACCTGTAGAACGATCTCTTCCTTCCAGACCGCCGCTTCCGACAGGTTTTCCTGTTACCACGTGCATATTTTTGCTTCTTTCCGGAGTGCTCTTGGTCGACATATAAGTGTCTGCAATCCACGCCATCGTTTGTGGATTCGTATTGACATCCGGAGCAGGTATATCGTGTTCTGGACCGATATTTTCACCGAGAGCGTATGTAAATCGTCTGGTAATGCGCTCCAATTCACTGATAGAGTATTTCGAAGGATCCAATTTTATGCCTCCTTTCGCTCCTCCGTAGGGAATTCCTGCGAGTGAAGTTTTCCAAGTCATCCACATGGCCAAGGCACGTGCTGCATTAATATCTACGGTCGGATGATAGCGCAGACCGCCTTTATACGGCCCCAATGCATTGTTATGTTGAACTCTGTATCCGGTGAATACCTCAACATCTCCGTTGTCCATCTTAACGGGAAAGTTGATCAGGATTTCAGTGTTGGGGACTTCTAAAATCTTCCGAATATTCGGATTTAATTTGATTTGGTCGGCTGCGTGATTAAATTGTTGAAGGACATTTTCTAACAATCCGTGTTTTGCAGGTACTGATTGCTCCTCTGTAACATGTATCATAATCTATTTTTTGGTAAGAATTTTTGGGGATTCTTCCTTATACTATCAAAGATAAAACAAAGTAAGCTTAAAAATGCAATTTTTCAAACCTTCTTTTCTCTTTTTATATTTTTTAAGACGTAAAAAAGAGAATTTATTTAATAAAATCGTTAATAAATAAAAAAGGTCTACAGAAACCACTAAAAACAAATTACCGTAAAATTCTTAAAAAGTAATGCAATCTAATTTTTCTTTAAGAGTTGATTGCATGGCGAAAAATGGTTCATGCAAATCTGTGGAAAGCGGTTCTGAAAAGGGAATTTCTTCTTTAAACGGGGCTACTTCTTTGCCATGTTTCCAGAATCTGTAGCACACGTGCGGACCACTTGTGTTTCCGGTCATCCCAACCCATCCGATGACGTCCCCTTGTCTGACATATTCGCCTACTTTTACATTTCTGGATTTCATATGAAGGTACTGCGTTTCATAGGTGCTGTTATGTCGGATTTTGACATAATTTCCATTTCCGCCGCGGTATTCTGACTTTGTGACCACGCCATCAGCTGTGGCTAGTATAGGAGTTCCCACCGGCGCAGCAAAATCGGTTCCGCGATGGGGACGCAATTGATATCCGTAATAAGCAATTCTTCGGTTTAAGTTGTATCGGGAAGAAATTCTACTAAATTTCACCGGCGCCTGTAAAAAAGCGCGTCTTAAATTATTTGCATTTTCATCAAAATACCCCACCAGACTGTTTTCATTGGAATCTTCAGCTTCAAATCGGAAGGCATATAACGGTTTTCCGCGATGTTCAAAATAGGCCGCTTTAATTTCGTGCAATCCAGCCGAAATGGTATCATCAATAACTTTTTCCGTATAGACTACTTTAAATCGATCGCCTTTTTGTAATTGAAAAAAATTCACAGTCCAAGCAAAAATATTTGCCAGTTTGTCGGTCATATAGGGACTTAAATTTTGTTCTTCCATAGTAACCGACAGTGAATTCGTAATAATTCCTGAGGCTTCTTTTTCTACATAGGAAACCGGTTTACTGTACGTTCGGAGTGCCACAGAATCTCTAAAATCAACTACGGAATAATCGACTTTGGAATTTTGATAAATAAATACTTGGGTTTTGTTTACGGAGTCTTTAGAATTAAGCAGAATGTAGGGATTTCCAACGCGTATTCGTCGAACGTCAAAACTGTCTTTATATTTGGTGGCAACCTTCATAATTTTATCAAAAGGTACGCCGTTGGCACCTAAAATATCTCCAAAAGTGTCACCACGCCGGACGGTGTCATGGACGATATGAAAATCATCTAACACATATCCATATGCTACATTTGGTTTATATAGTTCCGCAATACGGTCATCTGCAGCTTCTTCTCGGTCGTGATGATTTTTATTACACGACAAAAAAACGATAAAAGGAAGAACTATAACTAGTAACTTTCTCAAAATATGTTAGGTTTTTTATTTGTGTGCAAAATTATGTAATTATTTGGTTACAAACGGATGACGAAGCCCTTTATATTCAATTAAAGACGCTTTTAACGATCCAACGGCCAATTCCGCTTTAATTAAAAGGGGAATTTTATTTTCGTCATCACTTATCCATACGGTCAAACTTTCTTTTTCACGAAAAACTCTTCCGGATTGTACGTAAGGTCTGAAAATCAAACTTGAAACGGTTCCAAATCGGGTACTTAATTGTTCTCTTCCCAGAAATTTCATTTGAAATTTAAAGTTTTCATTATCAAAAAACATATTGATTTCGATGATATCATCTTCTTTAATCGTATTGGTATCAATGTAATCCCTCAAATAGTAGAACGCAGAAATCATATCTTGCGTATTCTCTTCAATAGAAAAAATGCTCGTCAGATCTTTTTCTCTGTCTTTTACGGTCGCTTTTGATATTTGATGATTAAAATCGATACGGATGTCTTTGGTATAGCCGCCTTCGTAGATATCACGAACAAAATGCAGCGGCAAACCGGTATCTTTTTCAATATAGCTTTGATAGTCGTCTCGTACTTTAAAAAACCATCGTGAAACTCCTACTGTTTCTCCAAATCCTTTAACATGGTGAACCTTTCTTCCTCTGAATGTTTTATCTTCAACTTCTAAGGTAGCATATCCTGCTGTGACAAATCCATAATGCACACGGAATCTAAACCACTCTCCATCTTTATATGCTTTTTGTTGAGCTGTCGCCGCAACCGTGAAGCTTCCTAATAAAAGGAGTATTATTAATTTCTTCATTCTATGAGCATCATTTTATTGTATTGTACGGTTGCTTTTTACAATATTCATTCCAAAAAGTGGAGGTTTCTTATTTAAGAGAAAAAAAAACATAGAACACGTAATCCCAATACCCGTTCTATGTTTTTGTATAAATTGCTGTTTTTACAACGTTCCTCTTAGCGCTTGTTCTCTTTCAATGGATTCAAAAAGCGCTTTAAAATTTCCGGCTCCAAAACCGCGTGCTCCTATTCTTTGAATTATTTCGAAGAAAAGCGTAGGACGGTCCTGAACCGGTTTTGTGAAGATTTGCAACAGATATCCTTCTTCATCCGCATCCACCAAAATGGAATACTTTTGGAGTTCTTGAATGTCTTCTTTCATGATTTTCATGTGATCTCCAAGTCGGCGCGGAATGTCGTCATAATAAGCTTGTGGCGGTGGCGGTAAAAACTCGACTCCTCTTTCGCGTAATTGTTTCACGGTTGAAACGATATCGTCTGTGGTTACTGCAATATGTTGGACTCCTTCTCCTTCATAAAAATCAAGATATTCTTCAATTTGTGATTTCTTCTTCCCTTCTGCCGGTTCGTTTATTGGAAATTTAATTCTTCCGTTTCCGTTACTCATTACTTTACTCATCAACGCTGAGTATTCGGTATGAATTTGTTTGTCATCAAAGGAGAGAAAGTTTACAAAACCCATTACTTTTTCATACCATGCAACCCATTTATTCATTTGATTCCAACCGACATTTCCGACCATGTGGTCAATGTATTTTAGTCCTAAAGTAGGTGGGTTATAGTCGCTTTCCCATTTGCGATAACCGGGCATGAAAACTCCGTTGTAATTTTTTCGCTCCACGAACATATGAATGGTTTCTCCATACGTGTAAATTCCACTTCGCACAATTTCACCATGGTCGTCCTTTTCAACGGTAGGCTCTAAAAATGGTTTTGCGCCTCGCTTAGTAGTTTCTTCAAAAGCACTTCGTGCATCTTCAACCCAAAGTGCAATTACTTTAACCCCATCACCGTGTTTTACAATATGATCATTAATCGGTGATTTACTGTTTAGCGGACTTGTAAGCACCAGTCGAATTTTATCTTGAACCAACACATAACTCACCTCATCTCTGGAGCCGGTTTCCAATCCTTTGTATGCCAAGGATTGAAATCCAAATGCAGTTTTGTAGTAATGCGCTGCTTGTTTTGCATTTCCTACATAAAGTTCAACATAATCTGTACCGAGAAGCGGAAGAAAATCTTCTGCTCCTTCAAAAATCTTTTCAAGGCCATATTCGACCGATTTTACATCTTTACTCATAATTACTATTTAAATTCTGTGTTACTTTTAATTTTTATTCGTTTATCCAACTTTGATAATAAGTACCGTCTGCAATTTTCTCACCGTCTTCGGTAAGCTGTAACGGTTTGAATGTATCTACCATCACGGCCAATTCTTCGGTTTCTTTTTGTCCGATACTGCGTTCTGTTGCGCCGGGTTGCGGTCCGTGCGGAATGCCTGCAGGATGGAGTGTGATATAGCCCGGTTTCACATTATTCCTACTCATAAAATCCCCATCGACATAATACAAGACTTCATCGCTGTCAATATTGCTGTGATTATAAGGCGCCGGGATGCTCAGCGGATGATAATCATACAGTCTTGGAACGAAACTGCAAATTACCATTCCTGCGGTTTCAAAAGTTTGATGAACCGGTGGCGGTTGGTGTATTCGTCCGGTAATAGGCTCAAAATCGTGAATAGACAGTGCATAAGGATAATTAAATCCGTCATAACCTACCACATCAAAAGGATGCGTGGCGTATTCCATTTCAAAAATATCTTCCTGTTTTTTTATTTTCATCAAGAAAGAACCTTTTTCATCGTGGGTTTCCAATTCTTCCGGACGCCGGATGTCACGTTCACAAAACGGGGAATGCTCCAGCAATTGACCAAACCAATTTCGATACCGCTTAGGCGTATACACAGGGTGTCGGGATTCTACAATAAATAGCCGGTTGTCTTCTGTATCAAAATCTATTTGATAAATAATGCCTCTCGGAATGACGAGATAATCGCCGTATTTAAAATCTAAATTGCCTAAAAAAGTACGAAGTTTTCCGCTTCCTTTGTGTATAAACAAGACTTCATCCGCATCGGTGTTTTTGTAAAAATATGTTCTTAAAGATTTTTTTGGTGCGGCTAAAATAATACTGCAATCGCTGTTGGTTAAAACTGTTTTTCTGCTTTTCAGATAATCATCTTCCGGCCGAATGTCAAATCCTTTTAACAGCCTGGATTCGATATTGTTGGCTTTTGCAATCTTGGGCGCAACACTATATTGGTTGAGAATTTCCTTGACTTGCGTTGGACGATGTTCGTGGTATATATTACTGTACATTCCGTCAAATCCAACCGTTCCAAACAACTGTTCTGCGTATAAGGTGTTATCCGGTTTTCGGAATTGGATGTGTCTTTTGTGCGGAATTTTTCCAAGCTTATGATAAAACGGCATATTTCTGAATTTGAAATTAATAAAATGTCCTTTTGGACAAGGACTTTTCATTAATTAATTTTATAACTTATATGTGCTTTACAAATATCTAAAATTTTAGTGAATCTATTTTAACTAAGTAAGTTAAAAACGATATCCGAGTGCCACATGCCAATTTCGGTAAACTTCATCAGGAACATATGCAAATTTCACTTCCATAGGTCCTAATAAAGTTTCAAGTCCGTAGCCAACCGCAACACTGTAATTTGTTATTCCCTCAACCCATCCGCCGGTTTGAAAAAGATCATTCCCAACATTTATTGCCGTGACTGATATGTTTAAGTGATTTTTTCTAATAAAATTATAGTCTAAAGTCAGCGAAGAACTCAAAAAAGTATTGCCGCGCAAGCTCATCGGATTGTATCCCAAAAGTGGAATTATATTGTTCATTTCTTTAAATCCGTATCCTCCCAGCGCAAAATCTAATGGAGTACTTCCGCGGCTTCCAAGTTTAAAACCGCCACTGAACTCTAAGTTGAAAGCCGTTTTTGTGGTAATGGGATGCGCCCATGCAATTTTTGCTTTTCCTATTGAGAACGGTTCGAAACTTTCATTTCTGCCATATGCGTATAAATACCAATGCCAATCGGCGTGAAGATAAACGCCGCGTCTGGGGAAAAATCCGGAGTCTCGATTGTCATATTTTAAAAACCCGTAAGTGGATAAATAATTGGTACTTTCAAATATCAACCGATTCTCATATTCATTTTCCATCAACGATTCGCTTAAAAAACGTAAATATTTATGTTCCCCGCCCACTCCGAAAACAAAACTTCTTTTAAAAATAGTTTCAAAATACAATTGATTGGTAAAATCGTTGTATCGCAGTGAAAGACTGCTTAAAGAAGTTGATATTTCTTCAGAAAAATCCATTTCTATAAAAGAGATTGGTACTTGAGTTTCAAAAAAGTGATATTTAGAACTCATTCCCACACTCCAATAAAATCCTTTATCTATATAATAATCAAAGTTGTACCGAATGTTATCACCTATGATTACATCTAAGGAGAGAATATCGTTATTTGTAAGCACTCTTTTCCGTGTAATATTAGCCAATGCAGCTGTTTTAAACAGCTCGTCGTAATGGGCAGCAAACCTGAAAGACATCCGAGAAGGATTTTCAATAACGTTAAGAATCAATTTTGTACCTTTTTCTCGATCGCCTTCCAAACGGTAGTTAATACTGCTAAAATTCCCTGTTACCGAAAGCGCATTGATTCCTTCTCCAAATTCGTCATACGTCAATTTAATCGGGGGTCTGAATCTTAATTTTCCTAAAATATAACTCCTTGTATAGTATTCATTCCCGATAATTTCAACTTCATTAATGTACAAACTGTCATAGTTAATTCTTTCTATTTGTATTTGTTGCTTTTCTTTTTGTTTTGCAGCAATTTCTTTAAAGACCTCTTTATACGACTCGGCACTTTCTTCTCCTGACTTGATAATATTTCTACCTTCTTGAAAGGACATCACCGTAAAATTATCAATTTCGGGATGAAGATAAATATCCGTTTTCGGACGTTTGTCCACCATTGCCGAAATGGTATTAAAATTATTGACCTGCGTTAACAAACGCAATGCTGATTGTAATTCTTCCCGAGTTTTTAAACTGTCTTGAACATCAACTCCGATAACAATGTCCATTCCTTTGCTTCGTACCAATTCAACGGGATAATTATTCACCACGCCGCCGTCAATCATGACCGTATCGTTAATTATCACCGGATTAAATACTGAGGGTAAAGCACCGCTCGCAGCGAGTGATTGCGGCAGAAAACCACTGTCCAAAATTATTTCTTCGCCGGTTTCTGCATTGGTCGCTACACAAAAAAATGGGATGGGGAGTTGATCAAAATCAGAAATATGAGCGACATGACTTGTCAATCTCGACAATAAATTATATAAATTTTGACCTTTGGAATATCCGGACGGCAATTCCAATTTGAACCTGTCAAACGGAAGAATCAGCGCATATTTCTCGGCTTCTTCTTTTTCCCGCATCGATCTTGATTTTCGCGACACTTCATCACGAATGAGAATATTAAATTGTGTAGTTGCAAAAATACTGTCAAGTTCATGAGCGGTATATCCTGAAGCGTATAGTCCGCCAATAATTGCTCCCATACTTGTTCCGCCGATGTAATCAATACGAACTCCTGCTTCTTCCAAAGCTTTTAAAACTCCGATATGAGCTAATCCTTTTGCACCGCCTCCGCTCAGCACCAATCCTACCTTCACATCCTTATTGTCAAGCTCTTGAGCAAAAAGAGTGGCTCCGAAAAAAAGCAAGACAATGAGAATAAAATGCCTCATCAGTTTAGGGTATTGTTTCAAATCGAACACAGTATTTCTTTTAAATTAAAATCAGCTGGCTAATTCCATCAATAATACATAACTCCTATGTATTATTTAAGAATTTCCTTCCTGAGATTGAAAATAAGTGAAAATTTTCTTTCCTCTTGCAACTCCGACTACAGAAACCAATTCATCAAAAGTGGCTTCGCTGACACGTTTTTTACTTTTAAAATGCTTTAGCAATTGTGTAATGGTTTTTTCTCCCACACCCGTAATATGCTGCAATTCAGTATCCAAAGCATCTTTACTTCTCTTGTCTCTGTGAAAACTCAGCCCAAATCGATGGGCTTCATTTCGCAATTGTTGAATTACTTTTAAGGTTTCACTTTTTTTATCGAGATACAGCGGAATGGGATCGTCGGGATAAAATATTTCTTCCAATCGCTCGGCAATTCCTATTACTGCAATTTTTCCTCTCAATCCTAATTTCTCCAGACTTTTTAGCGCAGACGTTATTTGTCCTTTACCGCCGTCAATCACAATAAGCTGTGGCAAGGATGCATTTTCGTCCAAAAGTCGTTTGTATCTGCGATAAACAACCTCTTCGATAGATGCATAATCGTTGGGACCTTGTACGGTTTTTATATTGAATTTTCGATATTCCTTTTTACTCGGTTTGGCATTTCGGAACACCACACAGGCAGAAACCGGATTGGTTCCTTGAATGTTACTGTTGTCAAAACATTCAATGTGCACCGGCTCTTCCGGCAGTCTTAAATCTTTTTTCATTTGTGCAAGTATCCGTTTCTGATGCCTTTCAGGATCAACTATCTTCGCTTGTTTGAAACGTTCCATCCGATAATATTTTGCATTTCTTTCCGAAAGTTCTAAAATTCTTTTTTTATCTCCGGATTTTGGAATGTGAATCTTAATATCATCACCAAGTTCCACAGGAAAAGGAATGTATATTTCTTTAGAATGCGATTGATACCGTTGTCGGATTTCTATAATTGCCAATTGCAATAATTCTTCATCCGTTTCATCGAGTTTTTTCTTGATTTCCATGGTATGCGAACGAATGATGGCGCCATTAGAAATTTGCAGAAAATTGATCTACCAGTAACTTTCATGAGAAACAATTGAAAACACATCGGCATTATTAATCTTCGGACTTATGATGGTAGATTTTGATTGGTAATTCTCTAAAGTTTCAATTTTTTCTTTTATCTGTTGTGCTTCTTCAAATTTTAATTCTGCAGCATATTTATTCATCTGATCTTTAAATCGGTGCAGCGAATTTTTAAAATTTCCTTTAATAATGTTGCGTATGGCATCGATATTTTCTTGATACTCTTCTTCAGACATCAACCCTTCACAAGGTCCCAGACAGTTTCCCAAATGATATTCCAAACAGACTTTAAATTTTCCTGCTTTGATATTGTTAGGAGTCAAATTATAATTGCACGTTCTTATGGGATACAGCCCTCTGATAAGCTCAAGCAACACATATACAGTACGAGTATTGGTATAAGGTCCGTAATATTCAGAACCGTCTTTAATTACTTGACGAGTAGAAAACACACGCGGAAAAGGTTCTTTTTTTATGCAAATCCAAGGGTAGCTCTTGTCATCTTTGAGCAACACATTGTACCGAGGCTGATATTTTTTTATCAGGTTGTTTTCCAACAAAAGTGCATCCGTTTCTGTTTGAACGACAATGTGCTTAATCGTAACGATTTTTTTAACGAGCACTTTGGTTTTAACACGATCAACCGTTTTGTTGAAATACGATGAAACTCTTTTTTTTAAATCTTTTGCTTTCCCGACATAAAGAATTTTTCCGTCAGCATCATAAAACTGATAAACTCCGGGAGCATTGGGTAAGGTAGCAATTTGTAATGTTAATGAAGCCTTTGTCATAAACTACAAAGATATTGTATTCTCTGTAGCTTATAAAATTCTTTAAGCCAGCTGAAACTGTTTTCCGGGCAGAGAACGAATTACGCCTTTTAGTTCCATAGTCACCAATAAAGTCGCTACTCGAAACACCGGAAATCCGCACTCGATGGCAATGATATCCAAAAGTTCTTTTTCACGGTCTTTCAAGAAGTCATAAATTTTTTTCTCATCATCATCCAAATCGACGAATAATTGTGTTTGAACCGGTTTTTTTTCAGTTTCCAATTTCCAGTTAAGTTCGTAAATGATGTCAACTGCTTCTGTTAATGTATGTGCTTTGTGGTTTTTAATCAGATTGATACATCCTCGACTTTGCGAATCGGTAACTCTTCCGGGAACCGCAAAAACTTCACGGTTGTATGAAAGTGCAATTTCAGCAGTATTGAGGCTTCCTCCACGAGCTCCGGATTCAATGACAACAGTGGCTTCAGACAAACCCGCAATGATTCGATTTCTTTTTAAAAAATTGTTTCTTTCAATTGCGTCAGCACTCCACGATTCGGTAAAAAACCCGCCATTCGCTTCAATAGACTTCGCATATTTCTTATGTTCTTTCGGATAAATTTGAGTGAAACTGTGTGCCAGACAAGCAACCGTTTGCAAATTGTTTTTCAACGCAGCTTTATGAGCGTAAATATCAATTCCATAAGCCAATCCGGAGACAATAACCGGATTTAATGGCGCCAATTCATCAATCAAAGTCTCACAAAATACTTTGCCGTACACTGTTGCTTGGCGCGTTCCCACCACACTGATAATTTTCTTTCCTTTTAAGTCAATATTGCCTTTAGAAAACAAAAGCACCGGACCATCAATGCAATGTTTTAATTTATCGGGATAATGAACATCTTGAAAATACAAGCAGTTTATATTGTTCTTTTGAATGAAATTCAACTCTTTTTCGGCTTCCAGCAATTGATCGCGCCAATTTAATTGTTCCAATCGAAAAGTACCAATTCCTTCTATTTTTGCCAAGGTAGATTTTTTTTCAAGATAAATGGCTTTTGCAGAACCAACGCGAGAAAGTATTTTTTTTATCGAAATATCACCTAAATTTGGCGTTCGCTGTAGCGCTAACAGATATTTTAATTCTGTTTCGGAAATCATTTTATTGTTTTACTTAACTGTTGATAATTTTCAATCAGGAAAGATAAGAATCTTTCTAAAAAAAGCTACCTTTGTTTATTATGCATTTGACTCATTACATTTCGGATTTACTCTTTCGTTACGAATGTGTTATTATCCCGGGTTTTGGTGCTTTTCTTACACATCAAAATCCTGCCTATATCAACCGTATAGATCACACTTTTCATCCACCTTCTAAAAGAGTTTCTTTTAACAGACAACTTCAAACGAACGATGGATTGTTAGCCAATTATGTTGCTTCTGCAGAAAAAATCCCATATGAAGCAGCATTAAATAAAATCAGAAATTTTTCGTATTCTTTAAATAATACACTTAAAAAGGAAAAGAAAATTGATTTTGGCAGCATCGGGAGTTTTCTTTACAATCAAGAAGGCAATGTTGAATTTCTTCCAAATGAGCACAAAAACTTTGCATCCGAATCTTTTGGATTGAGCACCTTTACGCTGTCTGAAATACAACGTTCCGAAGCGGTTAAACCTGTATTTGATTTAACAAGCACGGAAAAAACCAGCTTGTCCACCAATGCCAAACCAAAAACGGCTGCTTATCTCAAATATGCTGCAGTAGCTGCTACCACGCTATTGTTGGCAGGATTTGGCGGAATGAAATGGTATGAAGCCGAAATCGACAATCAAAACATTGCTGCACGGGAAGAAGCTCAATCTCGTGTAGAAAACAGTATTCAAGAAGCAACGTTTATAATTTCAAACCCATTGCCTTCCATGGCCTTGTATATTGAAAAAAAACAAGGTGATTTTCACGTTGTAGCCGGTGCTTTTAAAGAAGAAGCAAACGCAGAAAAAAAGGCAAATGAACTTCGCGAGAAAGGTTATTTCCCAACATTGATGAAAAGCCAATACGGACTTCATCAAGTAATTTATGACAGTTTTTGGACGCGTGAGGAAGCATTGCGGAATCTGAGAGAAATTAGACAAAATGACAATCCTGAAGCATGGCTCTTTATTCAGAAAATTTATTAATCTTTTCAATATAAATTCATCTTCCGGTCGCAGTTTTGCGACTTTTATTATTCATAAAAACAATGACCCCAAAAAAACCGATAGAATCATTAACCGTATTGACCGATTTAGTTTTACCAAGTGAAACGAATCCCATTGGGAACATGTTCGGCGGTGAACTTTTAGCACGAATGGACAGGGCTGCAAGTATTGCCGCTAGAAGACACAGTCATCAAATTGTCGTTACTGCTTCTGTCAATCACGTGGCGTTTACCCGTACGATTCCCTTAGGCAGTGTGGTAACTGTAGAAGCCAAAGTTTCCCGTGCATTTTCAACTTCAATGGAAATTTTTCTCGATGTGTATATTGAAGATCGAATTAGCGGAAAACGTATCGTTGCCAACGAGGCTATCTATACTTTCGTAGCCGTTGATGAAACAGGAAAGCCTGTTCCTGTACCTGAACTAATTCCCGAAACAGAATTAGAGAAAAGCCGCTATAACGCAGCATTGCGAAGAAAACAATTAAGTTTGGTACTTGCAGGAAAGATGAAAGCCAAAGATGCTACCGAACTTAAAGCATTGTTTGAATAATTTTTTGGCAGTGTTTTTGAGTATATTTTAATAATATTTTATAGCTTACACCCCTTTTCATTAATTTAAAGACATGATTAAAAAATTAAACCCTTTTTGGTAGTCGTGATGCTACTTGTAGCTTCATTTTCTACTTATTCACAAAATCCGGAATCGCTTATTTTTAGAGGAGAAAGAATCAATTTACCGGAAAATATCAGACAGCTCGACTGGAATTCTTTTCCCGAATCTTCAAAATTAAACGACGGTTTCACAGGGATTATTCAATTTTATAATACTCCTGATCAAGAAACACAAGACGCTTTTAAAAGAAACAACTTTCAATTATTGGAATACACTCCACACCAAGCATATTTCTTTTATTTTCCATCGAATGTCCCTACTAATTTTCTGATAAATCACGGCGTTCGAAGTATTGTTCCTGTTCCTGATAACGTTAAACTTTCTGTTCCTTTAAAAGCAGGTGATTATGAATGGTGGGCAAAGGACGGCGAAAACATAATGGTAATGATTGAATTCTATTCAAAAGTAAATTTTGAATATTCTTTGTCTCAATTAAACAATCTTCCTATTAGAATTTTAAAAGAATATCCGACAAATTATGTGGCAGAATTATCAATTCCTGAGCATGCGATTCCTACCCTTGCTGCACAGCCTTATATAAAATGGATGGACTTGGTTTTGCCACCGGCAGTTCCTGAAGACATCAACGGACAGAACATTCACCGTTCAAGCAATTTAGATTCTCAGACCACCGCCGGAAGAAAATATACCGGTGAGGGAGTAGGGGTGCTTGTTCGCGATGATGGATTTGTAGGACCGCATATCGATTTTCAAGGTAGAATAACCAATATGACAGGTACTCGAAACCAATCTCATGGTGATGGCGTAGCAGGAATTATGGCCGGAGCAGGAAATCTTATTCCTGCCAATCGCGGTATGGCTGCCGGCGCGGAAATTTATGTTGTGAATTACACAGGAGATTTCTTGGATTATGCTACAAATAGCGTAATCAATGATGGTAGCGTACAAATTACCAATTCATCTTATGGTCAGGGTTGTAATGACGGGTATAATTATATAGCACAAGAAGTTGACCGTCAAATGAATAGCAACAGTACTTTACTCCACGTTTTCTCTGCGGGAAATTCCAATGGTCAATCTTGCGGATATGGTGCAGGTGGTCAATGGGGAAATATTACCGGCGGACATAAACAAGGTAAAAACGTAATAG
>JAAYLC010000188.1 GCA_012522045.1 Bacteroidota bacterium | reverse complement strand
TATCCCAACTCCGAAGAAGGCAAACAAGCTCAAAAACTAATTGACGATTTAATTCCGAAGTTTAAAACTGCAACTTTTGAATCGGATGAGAAACCGGACAATTGGAAGCTAATTTATCAATTTCCGATAACCCAAAAAGAAGAAGCGGAACAATTAAAAACTCTTATCGACCAAGCAATTTCCGATTTTGAATATACCGATATGTCAACTTCTTTAGATTATTATACGGACGATATAAATTTTGTAGTGGTGCATGGATTAAAATCAAAGTTAGGATCACGCGGATTTGGAGAAACCTTGCATGAGAAGAAAGAATATAAAGTGAAACATCCGTTTTTTGAAATTTCGAGCACAAATTATCAAACCCTCCAAATTCATAAAAATTTAGAATCTTATTTAAATAAAACTATAAACGAACCCCAACCGGCAACCCCCTAATTTTAAAATATTAATAAGTATGTTATCTACTAAAAAAGACAAGAAAAAAATACTTGAACCCGGAACAGCTCAAAATCGAATCAATGAGGGAACTGTTCTTAAAGGAGATATTTCTTCTGAAGGTTTTTTTAGAATAGACGGTCTGATTGAAGGATCAATACAAACCCCCACAAAAGTTGTAATCGGAAGATCGGGTGTAATTCTCGGACACTTAAAATGTGACAATGCCGATATTGAAGGCCGTGTTGAAGGCACATTAGAAATATCCGGAACCCTTACTATTCGTGCCACGGCACAGATTGACGGAGAAATAACCGTAGGAAAACTTGCAGTTGAACCCGGTGCCGTAATGAATGCTTCTTGTGTGATGTCCGATAAAAAAATTAAAACCCTGAACACAAAAGAGCATGCCGTGAAAGAAAAAAAGATGCAAGATGCTTAAAATTAACCAGTGATGTCTAAAAATGAAAATGGAATCAGAAAATGGATGATTTTTTCGGGCATCGCGTTACAAATGGGATTTATTATCGGTTTGGGAGCATTTATTGGCGTTCAATTAGATAAAAAATATCCCAATGAATATTCCGCCTTTACAATTATTTGCTCACTTTCCGGGGTGTTTTTAAGCTTGTATGTAGTGATTCGACAACTAACCAAAATGACTAAAGACCAATAAAATGAAACGTCATGAATTTTTAATAGCTTTGATACTGCTTGTATTAATTACAGGGATTCTCTTTGCAGTTCATCTTTTCGTCGTTTCAGGGTATCCCAATGTCTATTTTTATTATCCGGTCTGGAGCATCTATGCATTTAATTTTATTGTAACTGTATTAATATTCGGAATTCTTTCGTGGCTTGGACGTAATTTTCCCGATTTTGTGGGATATGCGTTTATGGCAACCATTATCTTTAAAATGGCGGCGGCGCTAATCTTTCTTCTGCCGTTAATTCAAATGGATGATTTTTCTAAAGTCCCGGATTTCATTTCCTTTTTTGCTCCGTATTTTATTTACCTCTTAATTGAAATTGTTTTGGCAATGAAGATTATAAATCCGCCAACTCGTTATTATTAGCCCCTTGTTTCTTTTATTCTATTTGCTTCCGATTCCGCCTATCCTCTTAAGCTGAATTTTGATCCTAGTTTTAACTTCGAATAATTCAAGATTTTAAAGGCATTCAATTTCTGCTTGATTACTTTTGCAGCCTTAAAATTGTATTTATGATAATAATGAAGTTTGGAGGAACTTCCGTCGGTTCTGCACATCGCATGAAAAAAGTTGCTGAATTGGTACAGGAAATTCCCGGAAAGAAAATCATTGTGCTATCCGCAATGGCAGGTACCACCAACAGTCTGGTCGAAATCGCCAACTATTTATTCAAAAAAAACAACAGCATTGCTGCCGAATTGATTGAAGGACTTCGCATTAAGTATTATAAAGAAGGAGAGGCACTTTTTGCGATGGAAGTTTTTAAAACAAAAGCGAAAGAATTAATCGACTCCCATTTTGATTATCTGTTGAGTTTTACACAAGACTCCTTTACAATTCACGAAGAAAAAGCTGTTTTGGCGCAGGGCGAATTGCTTTCAACCGCTTTGTTTCAATTGTATTTGGAAGAAATCGGTCAAGAATCGAAATTGTTGTCTGCATTGCAATTTATGCGTATTGATAAAGATTTGGAACCTGATTATTTTTATATCAAAGAAAATTTGTCGCGTTTATTGAATGAAAATAGTACAAGTGAATTATTTGTTACTCAGGGTTTTATATGCCGAAATAGGTATGGAGAAATCGATAATTTAAAAAGAGGAGGCAGTGATTATTCCGCATCTTTAATTGGGGTTGCCGTTGAAGCCGATGAAGTTCAGATATGGACAGATATTGATGGGATGCACAACAATGATCCCAGAATAGTGGAAAATACCAGTCCCATCCGATATTTGTCCTTTGATGAAGCTGCAGAACTAGCTTATTTCGGAGCAAAAGTACTGCATCCCTCCAGCATTTTGCCTGCCAAAAACGCGAACATTCCGGTGCGTCTGAAAAGTACGCTTTCTCCTGACTCAGAAGGAACGTTAATAACTTCAAAAGTTTCCGGAAGCGGCATAAAAGCCATTGCGGCAAAAGACGGAATTTGTGCCATCAAAATTAAATCAGGAAGGATGTTATTGGCATACGGTTTTTTGAGAAAAGTTTTTGAAATTTTTGAACTCTACAAGACTTCAATAGACATGATTACCACTTCGGAAGTGGCTGTTTCGGTAACTATTGATGATACGACTTATCTTGAACAAATTATAAAAAATTTGGAACCTTACGGCAAAGTTGAAGTAGACCAAAACCAATCGATTATTTGTGTTGTGGGGGATTTTGTCAAAAAAGATAAGGGCGTGGCATTAAATGTTTTCAAAGCACTTAAAGAAGTGCCTATTCGTATGATTTCATACGGCGGAAGCAACCACAATATTTCCCTTTTGGTAAACACCGAAGATAAAAAGGCAGCATTAATTCAGCTAAATCAACTTTTTGAAAAATGAAAATGTTTACCGATGAACGGGTGAGGCAGCTAAAAAAGCATGCGACACCTTTTTATTTTTATGATTTGAATATTTTAGATGCAACGCTGCAAGCGATACAACAAGCAATTGAAAATAAACCGTATGTTGTATATTAGGCCTTAAAAGCCAATGCCCATAAACGCATTTTGGAACGCATTCAAAAAGCCGTCTTCGGAATTGATGCAGTCAGCGGGAATGAAATACAATGGGCGCTTGAAAATGGGTTTGAAGGAAATCAAATCGCTTTTGCCGGAGTAGGTAAAACCGATGCAGAAATCATGGTCGCCTTAAAATCGGACATCTTTACTTTTAATGTAGAATCCATTCCCGAACTGATTGTCATTGATGATATAGCTTCCAAATGTGGAAAAAAAGCACCGATTGCGATTCGGTTAAATCCAAATGTAAACGCAAAAACTCATCATTACATTACCACGGGTCTGGAGGAAAACAAATTTGGAATTAACTATTGGGAATTGGATGCGCTTCTTGAGCAGTTGGAAACACTGAAAAATATCGAGTTAAAAGGATTGCATTTTCACATAGGTTCTCAAATTCGAGATTTAAGCGTTTTTAAAAACCTTTGCAATAGGGTCAATGAATTTCAGAAGGAATTCAGAGCGCGAAATATTCATATTGGACACATAAATGTCGGTGGAGGATTGGGGGTAAACTATCAAAATCCCGATGAAGAACTCATCCCCGATTTTGATGCCTATTTTTCTGTCTTTGATAATTTTATTGACCTTTTGCCACATCAGACACTGCATTTTGAGTTGGGACGTGCGGTGGTGGCTCAGTGTGCCGCGCTCATCGCTAAAGTGCTATTTATAAAAGAAGGCGTAAAAACAAATTTTGCAATTCTGGATGCCGGGATGACCGAATTAATTCGTCCTGCTTTATATCAATCCGTTCATCACATTCAGAACATAAGTAAAATAAAGGAACAATCAATCTGTCTTTATGATGTTGTGGGACCGATTTGCGAATCTTCTGACTGTTTCGGGAAAGCAGTTTCTTTGCCCCAAACCGTGAGAGGAGATTTAATAGCCATACGTTCTGCGGGAGCGTATGGACAAGTGATGCGCTCCCAATACAATTTGAGAGATTTTGCCCAAACCGTATATGAGGATCAAATGTAAATTTAAAGTACTATTTGAAAATTATAAATACTTGTAATATTGAATGATAGTAAAAAACCAAGTTTATAATATTTTGTCAGATGTTAAATAATCACGGTTTAACAGTTGTCGGTAAACAAAATTAAATCTCAGCTTTTTTATATGGCTAAAAGTTGTACTTTTGCACAAATTTTAAAGAGCTTATCATTTTTAGTCAAAAGCATATGAAATTCGCTACACAGTCTCTACGTTCTTTATTAGTACTCATGGTTGTCTTCTTTTCTTTTGGTGAAGTCTTCGCCCAAGAAAACGAAGGAGACGCTTCGGAATTTGACCCCAAAGAGCTGATTAATGGTCACGTTTGGGATTCTCATGAATTTCACATTGCCGATTGGGACGGGCATCCGATTACTTTGGCTTTGCCCGTAATTCTATGGACTGACAACGGCTTAACTGTTTTTTCGTCCGCACGATTTGAGCACGATAACAGCGCGAGTGTAGTGGTTGAAGAAAACGGAAATAAGTTTGTGCGATACAACGAACATATTTTCTATGCCGATAAATTTGACAAAGAGAAATTTGACAATACTTCCACCATGGGGCGTCCGTTTT
The DNA here is from genome assembly GCA_012522045.1 of Bacteroidota bacterium. Lineage (GTDB taxonomy): Bacteria > Bacteroidota > Bacteroidia > Flavobacteriales > Flavobacteriaceae > JAAYLC01. Next base: position 7,262 of record JAAYLC010000188.1, on the reverse strand, counting down.
TATACGAAGACAGACCTTTGGATTTCTCCATTACAAAAACAGTCTTTTCAATGTTTTTGACGCTTACTTTGCAGTTGCTCATTTTTATTCCTGCAGCAAAACATTATAAGAAAAACAAAAAAGCACCACGCGGACTAGCCGGTTTCCTTGAGCCGTTAATTTTGTTTGTGCGTAATGACATTGCAATTCCCAATATCGGAGTGAAAAAATATCAGAAGTACATGCCTTTCTTGCTTTCTGTGTTCTTCTTTATATGGATAAACAACCTTATCGGATTAATTCCGTTTTTCCCTTTTAGTGGAAACGTCACAGGAAATATTGCTTTTACAATGGTAATGGCTTTGATTGTTTTTATTGTGACCATATTTAGTGGGAATAAACATTATTGGGGGCATATATTGGCGCCTGATGTGCCAAAACCACTTTGGATTTTGATGATTCCGATTGAAATTGTCGGAATGTTTACAAAACCATTTGCTTTGATGGTGCGTTTGTTTGCAAATATAACTGCAGGACACATCATTATTTTAAGCCTTTTTGGATTGATATTTATTTTTGAATCTGCGTTTATTTCTCCTGTTTCCATCGTATTTGTTTTATTTATGAGTGTGTTGGAATTATTGGTAGCCGCTTTACAAGCCTATGTATTTACATTGCTTGCGGCGTTGTTTATCGGTCAGGCGGTAGAAGAAGCGCATGAATAACGATTTTTTATTTGTTTAATTTTTAAAAGTTCTAATTATGACAGGAACATTAGCAGCAATCGGAGCCGGATTGGCAGTAATCGGAGCAGGATGGGGAATTGGTAGAATTGGAGGTTCAGCAATGGACGCCATGGCAAGACAACCAGAAGCAGCCGGAAAAATTCAAACCGCAATGATTATTGCAGCAGCACTTATTGAAGGGGTTGCACTTTTTGCAGTAGTTGTAGCTTTGATCGCTTAAAAATCGATAGAATACTTCCTGTAGCGGTTGGCTGCAGGAAGCGTTCTTTTTAAAACAATTAAAAATTACATTTCATAAGATATGAACATAGTAGCCCCGGAAAGTTTAATTTTTTGGACCACATTGGTCTTTTTGATTCTGTTGTTTCTACTCAGTAAATTTGCCTGGAAGCCTATTCTCGGCGCAGTAAGAGGAAGAGAAGCTTCTATTAATGATGCTTTAGAAGCTGCAGAACGAGCAAAACTGGAAATGCAGAATCTTAAGGCCGACAATGAGCGGTTGCTTCAAGAAGCCCGTGCAGAACGTGAAGCCATGATTAAAGAAGCCCGTGCAATTAAAGAAAAATTGATTGCCGATGCCAAAAATGAAGCTTCACTAGAAGCCGATAAGATGATTTCACAAGCACAAGAAGCCATTGAAAATGAGAAAAAAGCAGCGATGGCAGAATTAAAAAAGCAAGTTGCCGATTTGTCATTGGAGATTGCAGAAAAGATGGTAAAATCAGAATTGTCAGATCCGGCAAAACAAATGTCGCTTGTCGATGAGATGCTGGGAGAAACAACTTTAAATTAATTACCGAAAAGAGCAGAACTATGAGTAGTAGAGCAGCGGTCAGATACGCAAAGGCATTGTTCGAAAGTGCAGAAGCTTTAAATATCCAAGAATTAATCTATGGAGATATGAAGTCTGTATATGACACCATTCAGGGCAGTCGTGAACTGCAGGTGGCGCTACAAAGTCCGGTTATCAAAGTTGAAGACAAACAGCAAATTTTGCAAAAGATTTTTGCCGACTCCAACGAATTAACACAATCGCTGATTCAAACACTGGCAGCTAATAAAAGAACTGAATTGTTATCGGGAGTGTCACAAAGCTTTTTGGAATTGTATAAAGAGCGTAAAGGAATTGTAGATGCAGTGGTTATAACTGCTGTGGCAATGACTCCTGAAATTGAAAATAAGATTTTAGATAAAATAAAATCACTGACCGGAAGTGAAACGATTACAATTAAAAACGAAATCAATCCGGAAATTTTGGGAGGTTTTATTCTCCGAGTTGGAGATATTCAATACGATGCGAGCATTCGCAACCAATTTCAAAATTTGAAAAATAAATTTACGAATCAATATAACTAAAAAACGACTGATAGAGGAAATACCCTTTATTAATAATTTTTATAAAGATGGCAGAAGTTAAACCAGCTGAAGTATCAGCAATCTTAAAACAACAACTTACCAATTTTGAGGCGACAGCTTCATTAGACGAGGTGGGAACTGTGCTGACTGTAGGAGACGGAATTGTTCGTGCCTATGGATTATCAAATGCACAATACGGAGAATTGGTTTCCTTTGAAGGAGGATTGCAAGGAATCGTTTTGAACTTAGAGGAAGATAATATTGGAATTGTATTGCTCGGAAGTTCTCAAGGAATTAAAGAAGGCGATACGGTAAGACGTACCCAACGAATTGCTTCAATCAACGTGGGTGAAGGAATTGTTGGACGTGTTGTAAATACGCTGGGGCAACCCATCGACGGAAAAGGTTCTTTGTCAGGCGAAACTTATGAAATGCCACTTGAGCGTAAGGCGCCGGGGGTTATTTTCCGTCAACCGGTAACGGAGCCACTTCAAACAGGGATTAAAGCAATTGACGCGATGATTCCCGTTGGTCGAGGACAGCGAGAGCTGGTTATTGGTGACCGTCAAACCGGAAAATCTACAGTTTGTATTGATACGATTATTAATCAAAAAGAATTTTACGATGCAGGAAATCCCGTGTATTGTATTTATGTTGCCATTGGTCAAAAAGCTTCTACGGTTGCAAATATTGCAAGTGTTCTTGAAGAAAAAGGAGCTATGGCATACACTACAATTGTTGCTGCAAATGCTTCTGATCCCGCGCCAATGCAGGTTTATGCACCGTTTGCAGGAGCTGCGATTGGTGAATACTTCCGTGATACGGGACGTCCGGCATTAATCATTTATGATGACTTGTCTAAACAAGCAGTAGCTTATCGTGAAGTTTCGCTCTTATTGCGTCGTCCGCCGGGTCGTGAAGCGTATCCGGGAGACGTTTTTTACTTGCACTCAAGACTTTTGGAGCGTTCTGCAAAAATTATTGCAGACGATACCATTGCCCAAAATATGAACGACCTTCCTGAAAGTATAAAAGGAAAGGTGAAAGGAGGTGGTTCCTTAACTGCCCTTCCAATTATTGAAACTCAGGCCGGAGACGTATCTGCATACATTCCAACCAACGTAATTTCAATTACGGATGGACAGATATTCCTAGAGTCCGACTTGTTTAACGCTGGTGTTCGTCCGGCAATTAACGTAGGGATTTCAGTATCTCGGGTGGGAGGAAATGCACAGATTAAATCTATGAAGAAAGTAGCGGGAACTTTAAAACTTGATCAGGCACAGTTCCGTGAATTGGAAGCCTTTGCCAAATTCGGTTCCGATCTCGATGCTGCGACATTAAATGTTATTGAAAAAGGAAGACGTAACGTTGAAATTTTAAAACAAGCACAAAACGATCCTTATACCGTAGAAGATCAGATTGCGATTATTTATGCAGGATCAAAAAATTTATTGAGAAGCGTGCCTGTTGAAAAAGTGAAAGAATTTGAGCGCGATTATATAGAAACCTTAAATGCCGCTCACAGAGATACGTTAGATGCATTAAAAGCTGGAAAGTTTACAGATGAGCTTACTTCAGTACTTGAAAAAGTAGCGAATGAACTCACTGCAAAATATAGAAAATAATTTGTATGTATCTAAGAAAGAAATCGAATAGCTTTCTTAGATACAACATGTTATTAAATAATATACGGGATTCATTTCAGTTGATTTTGAATAATCCGAACGTTTTGATCATAAATTAAAATATGGCCAATTTAAAAGAAATTAGAAGCAGAATATCATCGGTAAGCTCAACGATGCAGATTACCAGTGCGATGAAGATGGTATCTGCTGCAAAATTGAAAAAAGCACAAGATGCTATTACCGCAATGCGTCCGTATTCGGAAAAATTAACGGAGTTGTTGCAAAACTTAAGCAGCACTTTAGATGAGGATTTAACAGGAAAATATGCAACCCAACGTGCAGTTAACAATGTGTTGATAGTTTCCATTACCAGTAATAGAGGGTTGGCAGGTGCGTTTAATACAAACGTCATCAAAGAAGTGAGAAACCTTGTGCAAAATCAATATTCCGGTAAAAATGTCGATTTAATTACCCTTGGAAAAAAAGGAAACGACATTTTAAAGAAAGAGCAAAACGTAATTCAGAACAATAACGAAATTATTGAAGACCTTACTTTTTCGAATGTTTCTGTTATTGCTGAGGAGTTGATGAAGTTGTTTACCGAAGGGACTTATGATAAAATCGTTTTGGTCTATAATAGTTTTAAAAATGCGGCAACTCAAATAATAATGAGTGAGCAGTTTTTACCTATTTCTCCCAAAACATCAACTGAAGAAGTCGCTACCACTGAAGTGCCTTATATTTTTGAGCCCTCAAAAGCGGAGATTATTGAAGAGTTGATTCCGAAAAGTTTAAAAACACAACTTTTTAAAGCGCTTAGAGATAGTGTGGCAAGTGAACATGGGGCGCGAATGACGGCGATGCATAAAGCAACGGACAATGCAACGGAATTACGAGATGAATTGCGATTGCAGTACAACAAGGCTCGACAGGCCGCCATTACAAACGAAATTCTCGAAATAGTTGGTGGAGCAGAAGCGCTTGCAGGTTAGATAGAATCTATTTTTTTTTAAACTTTATAAAGCACTTTGAATATTTTTATTCAAGGTGCTTTTTATATTTTTCAACACCAATTGGATCAAGCATTTTTTATTAGGGTTCCTTATAGATTTTTGTGTTTTCATTAAGTTTTATATTTTAGCTATTTCAAAGAAAAACTATATGATGATTCTTACATAATTTCCTCAGAGGAAAATAAAATACTTCTTATAATTTAGGAGTTATTTAAGAAATATTCTATATTTGGAGAATGCTATTATAACACTATTTAATTATGATTAAAAATTACATGTAATGAAAAAACTTTATCCCCTTATAGGAATAGTTGTATTTCTTTTATTGCCAATACAACTATTTTCTCAAGTGAATGCTGTTATTGGAGCAGGTAGTCAGAGTGGAACATCTTCCAATGGTGCAACTGGTGATCCCGGTCCAATTTATAAATCTACCGGAACGAGTGATTTTCTGTATTCCAGGCACCATTATTACTATTCTCAAGCCGAATTAAGTGCTGAGGGAATCGTTCCGGGGTCAATCATTACCAAATTAGCATGGTACAAGGACAATAACGCTGCTTCAAACGCTCCTCATGATTTTGAAGTGTGGCTAAAAAATTCAACAGCTACCCAGGTTCCTACTGCACCTCAGGATTGGTCAAATTTAACCGCCGGAGCTACTCAGGTTTATGATAAGCCTACCAATGTCACGTCTACCGTCGGTTGGTGGGAAATTGAATTTGACGTTCCGTTTGTTTACACCGGAGGAGCCTTGGAAATTTCTGTTGCTTCAGATCATTCCGGAGCAACTAATCCTTATGCTACTGCGGGATATTCTTGGAAGAAAGATCCACTTAATAATGTTACCATTTCTTATGTTGGAAATTCACCTTCCACAGTTCTAGGTAACAATAGAACTGTACGTCCACAACTACAAATAACATATATAGATGAGAATGCCGATTGTCACAGCCCCGGCAATTTAACTTTGGATACTTTAATGCCCACCACGGCAGAATTTTCTTGGACAGCTTCGCCTCATGTCACAGGCGGTTACGACTGGGCATTAATGGCGCCCGGAGATGATCCTGATGTCGATACCCCGATTCAAAGCGGAAACGTTACGGGCACAAGCTTGTTGGTTTCAAATTTAACCGTACTGACCGATTATGTTTTTTACATTCAGACCGATTGTGGATCGGACGGAGTGAGTATTTGGCGAATGGTAGATTTTAAAACGCCTCCTACCTGTCCGGGTGTAGATGATGTTCATGTTTATAATATGACGCATCAAGATGCTTATGTGATGTGGACCGAAACAGGCCCTGCGACCTCTTGGAATATTGAATACGGCGCTCCCGGATTTGCACTTGGTACGGGAACTTTGGTAAGCACGAACTCCAATCCGCATCACCTTACGGGACTTGCGATGGCTACAGAATACGATTTGTACATACAATCAAACTGCGGACCGGGAGATTTAAGCACTTGGTACGGACCGGTTGAATTTAAAACCACTATTGATTGTACTGCGTATGCACTCGATATTACATCCACTACGGCTGGTTCGGTTTGTGGAGCGGGATCAGTAACACTCTCTGCTACTGCAAGTGGCACGGGAAATGACATCTTTTGGTATGACAGCATTTCCAGTACCATGCCTCTTGGAAATGGAGCTACTTTTCAAACTCCTTCGATAAACACCACTACTTCCTATTGGGTTTCCGAAGTGGTGGCGACCGGAGTGACAATGCCCGGTATTGGACAGGTGGTCCCTTCCCAGTCCATTTCGACTACAACCAATGGGGGGCTGATCTTTAATACCACCCAAAGCTTTACGCTTGTGGATGTGGAGGTGTTCGGCACTTCCGCAACAGGGGGGCAGTTGGTTGTGGAGCTAAGAGATATAAATAATTCAAACGCAACAGTCGCCACTGCCAGTGCCACCATACCGGGAGGAGGATCCGCCGCTTCCCCAATTCCGGTGACAGTTCCTCTGAATTTTAATGTCCCGCCTGGTGATTACCGCCTAGTCAAGGCTGTATCAGGGCCTACCTTTATATATAACAGTGGTACTTTCCCACATCCCATTAGCAATTTCGGAACAATCACAGGTGGCGCAACATTGACCGGTACCTCTTCTCTCTATTATATTTTTTATAACTGGACAATTTCTACCGGCGAAGTCGAGTGCGAATCGCCTCGTGAAGAAGTCATCGCAACTGTCAACAATCAGGCGGATGAGGAAATTCTAACTTTGCCTTACACGCATACCGCCAGCACCTTTGATTACGACAACAACTACTCCGGGGCTCCGGGAACCGATTGCGGAACGACCAATTCTTATTTAGATGGGTATGATGTGGTTTATAAATATACCGCCGATGACGATTACATTTTGAATATTGAATTGTCCGGATTGACCGAGTCTCATACCGCTGTTTTTATTTATGAAAGCTGTATGGATATCGGAAACACGTGTTATGCCGAAGGTTCGGTCAATGAAAACATCGGAACGCACAGTTTCCAAGTAGCCGTGGAAGACACCAAGGATTATT
>JAAYLC010000038.1 GCA_012522045.1 Bacteroidota bacterium | reverse complement strand
GTCTATAATGTGGTCTGCACATTTTATCAAGTCCAGGTTGTGCTCCACAACGATTACCGTATGGCCTCTGTCCAACAAAGCGTAAAATGAGGCCAACAATTTTTTAATGTCGTGGAAATGAAGCCCGGTAGTGGGTTCGTCAAAAATGAAAACGGTCTTTTCCTTTGAAGTTCCCTTTACCAAAAAGGAAGCGAGCTTGATGCGTTGCGCCTCGCAGCCGGGATACCTTTGTTTTAAATCCCTAACTATATCACGTTTCCTGCAAGGCTTTAGAGCTTTTTTCTATAATATAATTAGCCATATCCATTTCAAGGTCTAAATCTGTATACATACGCTTTAACTTGGAGTTTTCTTCTTCCAATTGTTCGATGCGTTTAAGCTTACTGGCTTCCATTCCACCATAGCGGTGGCGCCACTTGTATAGGGTTGCTTTGCGTACTCCATACTCCCGTAATAGAGTCTCAGCAGTTTTATCAAGTTCAAACTCCTTGAGGATCTTGGCAATTTGGGTCGGACTGAATTTGCTTCTTTTTCATAATAACAGTTTAAAATTAATACTTTTTTTCTACTTTTAAACTGTACTATTTTTGGGGGAGTTTATAAAAATGCATCCCCCATTTTTAAACCCTAAAAAAAACCGCCTTGCAAATTTGCAAGGCGGTTTTTATAAAATGTATGTCTCTTTGACTTATGCCAATGAAACTCTTTTAAAGCCAACTACTTCTACATCTCCAAAAGATTTGACGTGTTCGGCCACATTTTTCTTTTCGTCTTTGATAAACGCTTGGTCAAGCAATGCTTTTTCAAGATCTAATGTGGTGTTGTCTTTAATAAAACGATCCATTTTTCCGGGAAGAATGCGATCCCAAATATTTTCCGGTTTTCCTTCTGCTTTTAACTCTTCGCGAGCAGCTTCTTCTGCTTTTGCAAGTACTTCCGGTGTTAATTGTGCGCGAGAAATGTATTGGGGTACGTTTTTTAACGTCTTACCAAGCCTGCCCAATTCAATGTTTTCTTTTTCAATGGCAGCAATGCGCGCTTCCGTTTCTGCAGCAATGTATTCCGGATCAAAATCGTGATAAGATAGCGTGGTAGCACCCATAGAAGCAACTTGCATAGAAATGTCCTTGGCAAGCGCATCGGCCTGATCAAAATTTTTGGAAAGTCCCGTAAGCGCAGCAATCTTATTTCCGTGAACATACGAGCCGACAAATGGAGCTTCCAATACTTCAAAACCGCCAATTTCAATCTTCTCTCCAATAACACCGGTTTGCTCTGTTAACTTATCCTGAACGGTCAAATCGCCTTCATACGGAGCAGCAAGAAATTCTTCTAGAGTGTTGTGATGAATCGCAATCTCGGCAAACTTGTTTGCCAATTCCACAAAGGTTTCGTTTTTAGCCACAAAATCTGTTTCGCAATTCAAAGAAATTGCTACGCCTCGTGTTTGGTCTTCATTGATTTTTACTGTTGCCACTCCTTCACTCGATTCGCGATCGGCACGTTTTTCGGCAACTTTTTGTCCTTTTTTTCTAAGGATTGAAATCGCTTCATCGATATCACCGTTTGCTTCAACCAATGCGTTTTTGCAATCCATCATTCCGGCACCGGTAATTTGTCTTAATTTATTTACGTCTGCAGCAGTTATTTTAGTCATAGTTCTTATTTTTAACTTGCATTAATTATTTGCTTTTTCTTAGGATTTAATTCGTTTTCTTCCTCCTGATTTTGATTTTGGAGCATCCTCATCATCGTCTTCATCAATAGCGGTTGCAACTGTTTTTCTCTCTTCTTCCTCCTCAGCTTTTTCCTCTTCTTCTTTCGCGCCTTTTCTTTCGGAAAGTCCTTCTTTAATCGCATCAGTCACATAGCCGATAATGCTTTCAATGGATTTTGAAGCATCGTCGTTACTTGGGATGATATAATCGATGTTTCTCGGATCGCTGTTGGTATCCACCATTGCAAAAATCGGGATGTTTAACTTTAAGGCTTCTGCCACAGCAATATGCTCACGGGTGATGTCCACGACAAACAAGGCAGCAGGAAGACGACTCATGTCGGCTATAGACCCTAAGTTTTTCTCTAATTTGGCACGAAGACGGTCTACGGCAAGTCTTTCTTTTTTAGACAAGGTGTTGAAAGTTCCGTCTTGTTTCATCCGGTCAATGGCAGTCATTTTCTTTACTGCTTTTCGGATGGTCACAAAGTTGGTTAACATTCCGCCCGGCCATCTTTCGGTGATGTAAGGCATATTGACCGCTTTTGCTTTTTCGGCGACAATGTCTTTTGCTTGTTTTTTGGTAGCGACGAAAAGGATTTTTCGACCGCTGGCTGCAATTTTCTTAAGTGCTTCTGAAGCTTCTTCAATTTTTGCAGCAGTTTTGTATAGGTTGATGATGTGAATTCCGTTGCGCTCCATATAAATATAAGGAGCCATGTTCGGATTCCATTTGCGGGTGAGGTGTCCAAAGTGTACACCTGCGTCAAGTAATTTTTTTACTTCTACTTTGTTTGCCATTTTTGTTTTAGTTTACGTTCTGTCAAGGATAGCAACCGTTCCTTCTTTTACGGACTTGGTTTAGATGCTAAACTAACTTCGCCTCTTTTTAAAAAGCGAATAACAGCTTGATTAATAATAAATATGAACTAGATAAATTGTTGTGCTGTTCGTGTTAGAAACAGCACAACAAATGTTTTTAAGTGATTAACGCTTAGAGAATTGGAATTTTTTACGTGCTTTTTTCTGCCCGTATTTTTTGCGTTCAACCATTCTCGGATCTCTGGTGAGAAGTCCTTCGGGTTTTAGAATTCCACGATTTTCCTCATCTAATTTGCACATTGCTCTGGAAATCGCCAAACGGATGGCTTCTGCTTGTCCAGTGATGCCGCCGCCAAAAACGTTGACGGTAATGTCAAAGGCATCTTCGTTGTTCGTCAGCGCCAAAGGTTGCTTTACTTTATATTGTAGAGGGTCTGTCGGAAAGTAATTTGCAAATTCACGATTGTTGATGGTGATTGTGCCGTTTCCTTCTTTGAGATAGATACGTGCTACGGCTGTTTTTCTACGTCCTATAGTGTGAATTGTCTCCATTATCTATCAGTATTAAGGTTAATAGTTCTTGGTTGTTGTGCTTCATGAGCGTGATGCGCGTCTGCGTACACCTTCAAATTTCTGAATAATTCTGCACCCAATTTGTTTTTTGGAAGCATTCCTTTTACAGCTTTTTCAACCAATCTTCTGGGGTCCTTCTTAAGCATTTCCTTTGCAGTAAGACTTCGCTGACCGCCGGGATACCCAGTATAACGAATGTAGGTTTTCTCATCCCATTTTTTTCCTGAAAGGTTAATTTTCTCGGCATTGATGATAATTACATTGTCTCCGCAATCAACGTGGGGAGTATAATTTGGCTTGTGCTTTCCGCGAAGTAAAATTGCTACTTCACTGGCAAGACGACCCAATGCCTGACCGTCCGCATCCACCAATAACCATTCTTTTGTAACGGTGTTTTTGTTGGCAGATACTGTTTTGTAACTTAATGTATCCATTAGTTTTTTGTCAAAAGTTAATAATTCATTGTTCCCTTTTTACGGGCGTGCAAATGTACGGTTATTTTATTGAAAAACAAGACGCTGATACCTATTTATTTGCAAAATAAACAAAAACGATGCGGATTTTTCGGAAATGTGCTAATGGGCTTCTAACCAATTCGCACCGACTCCGAAATCAACAACAAGCGGTACTGTCAGCTGATGGGCGTTTTCCATGTTTTCTTTTACAATCGTTTTTACGTGTTCTAATTCGGGTTTGTAAACATCAAAAACCAATTCGTCATGGACTTGCAACAACATTTTGGATTGTAAATTTTCTTGGGTTAATTGCTCGTGTATTTTAATCATTGCAATTTTGATAATATCCGCCGCGCTTCCCTGTATCGGCGCATTTACCGCATTGCGTTCCGCAGCTCCGCGAACAATTTGATTGCGCGCGTTGATGTCTTTTAAATAGCGCCTCCTGCCTAAAACAGTCTGTACATAACCGTTTTCGCGAGCAAACTGAATTTGATTGCTCACATAGTTGCGAAGTCGGGGATATGTAGCATAATACGTGTCGATTAATTCTTTGGCTTCACTGCGGCTTAAATTGGTTTGATTGCTCAAGCCAAAAGCCGAAACTCCGTAAATGATACCGAAATTAACCGTCTTTGCATTGTTCCGTTGCTCACGTGTGACTTGATCTATAGGGACGTCAAATACTTTCGACGCTGTGGATGCGTGAATGTCTTCACGATTTTTAAACGCTTCGATCATCGTGGTTTCATTGCTCAATGAAGCGATTATGCGAAGCTCAATTTGTGAATAATCCGCTGCCATCAGGACGTAATCTTCGTTTTTGGCAATAAATGCTTTCCTTACCTGACGTCCGCGTTCGGTACGAATGGGAATGTTTTGAAGATTGGGATTGTTGGAACTCAATCTTCCCGTGGCAGCTACCGTTTGCATATAATCGGTATGAACCCTTCCGGTGGTTTTTTCCACTTGCAACGGAAGCGCATCGATATACGTGCTTTTCAGTTTTGCCAGACCGCGATATTCCAACACATCGCGAATAATCGGAATGTCTTTTGCCAGACCGACAAGCACATCTTCAGCAGTTGAAAATTGTCCGGTTTTTGTCTTTTTAGGTTTGTCAATCAGCTTGAGTTTGCCAAAAAGAATGTCTCCCAATTGTTTTGGAGAGGCGATGTTGAATTCTTCGCCGGCAGCTTCATATATCCGCTTTTCTAACAAAGCAATGTCATTGTCTAATGCTTCTGACAAGGAATTTAGAAATTGGGTGTCTAAATTGATTCCTTCAAGCTCCATCGATGCCAGCACGCGCAAAAGGGGAATTTCTAAGGTGTGAAACAATTCCTTGGTTTTTGCGTCTTCCAGTTCTTTTTCAAAAAGTTGCCGCAACTGAAAGATAATATCGGCGTTTTCCACGGCATACGCCATTTGAGATTCAACGGGAACTTCATGAATCGGAAGTTGTTTTCTGCCTTTTCCGGTAATCTCTTGTTTGGTGAGCGGGGTGTAGTTTAAATACGTTTCACTCAGGACAAAAAGGTCATGCCGCATATCGGGATTGATGAGGTAATGCGCAATCATGGTATCAAACAATTTGCCTTTAAAATTCACGCCGTACTTGGTTAGAATTTTCAAATCGTTTTTTAAATTTTGCCCGATGATTTCTACCGTTTCATTTTCAAAAAATGGCGTGAGGAGCTTCAAATTCGCAGTGGTGTTTTCTCTGGTAAAGGGAAGGTAAAATCCTTTTCCGGCAGCCCAAGAAAAGGCAATTCCCACCAATTGGGCTTCTAAACAATTGTCATTGTCGCTCAAAATATCGATGCATACCGATGATTGTTGCAAAAGTTCTTTTATAAATAATTCCTTGCCCAACCCTTCTTTTACCAACTGATAAAAATGAGATTTGGTTGCTGCTGTTTTTCGTGAACTGAAATTTTCAACCAAGGTGTCGGAGCCATTGCCATTTTCAAAAAGCGAAAATTGTCCGCTGCCGGCTTGTACTTCAATTCCGGAAGCTGTTTGAATCATATCCGTTTGCGAGTCTGTGGGAGCTTCAACTTTATAAAGGTTTAAAAATTGCATCTTGAGTCTTCGGAATTCCAACTCTTCAAAAATCTGTTGAACTTTTTCGCCGTCCGGTAATTCTGCTTGAAAAAGGGTTTCGTCAAAAGTAACATCGCAATTCGTGTTGATGGTTGCCAGCTGTTTGGAAAGCAGTCCCAATTCGGCATTTTCTTCAACGCGTTGCTTCATCTTTCCTTTCAATTCGTGCGTGTTTGCCAAGAGGTTTTCCATGCTTCCGTATTGTTCGATGAATTTTTTGGCAGTTTTTTCTCCCACTCCGGGAATTCCGGGAATGTTGTCGCTGGCATCGCCCATCATTCCTAGGAAATCAATGACTTGTTCGGGATGTTCCACGCCAAATCGTTCTTGGACTTCAGGAACTCCCCAAATATCGATGCCGTTTCCCATCCGTGCGGGGCGATAAACAAAAATATTTTCCGATACAAGTTGGGCAAAATCTTTGTCGGGCGTCACCATATACACCGTATAATCCTTTTGCTCGGCTTGTTTTGCAAGGGTGCCGATGAGGTCGTCTGCTTCAAATCCGGGCAATTCGATTACCGGAATGTTCATCGCTTGGAGAATGTCTTGGATAATGGGTATCGATTCTTTGATCACTTCGGGAGTGGCAGCTCGGTTTGCTTTGTAATCTTCAAAAAGTTCGGTGCGTTCCGTGCTTCCGTTTTTATCAAAACATACCGCCAAATAGTTCGGTTTTTCACGACGGATGACATCGAAAAGGGAATTTAAAAAACCCATAATTGCCGAAGTGTCTTGTCCTTTGCTGTTGATAATCGGATTTTTTATCAGTGCGTAATAGCCTCTAAAAATAAGTGCATAGGCATCAAGCAAGAAGAGGCGTTTTTTCTGACTCATAATGTGTGATTTAAGTTGTATGCTTTTAAGCAAGAAGTTTCAAAAATAATAAGAAAAAAGATGTATGGGGGCATTCATGACCAAAAAGCCGCACCATAAATTTATGGTGCGACTCAAGGCTTTAGTATTGATATGAGAATTTATTTTTTGGTGTTTACTTCCTGAATGTATTTTTCCAATGCCATGGTCATTGACGGCGTCTCGGGTGTAGGCGCTTGAATATCCACGCGAAGTCCCATTTCTTTGGCAGCTTTTACCGTGGTGTTTCCAAAAACCGCAATACGAGTGTCATTTTGTTTGAAATCCGGGAAATTTTCAAACAGCGATTCAATCCCGCTGGGACTAAAGAAAACCAGAATGTCGTAATAGACATCGCGCAAATCTGACAAGTCACTGATGACGGTGCGGTAGAAAGTGGCTTCTTTCCAGTTTACTTTCAATTCATTCAAAATTTGCGGAATTTCAGGTTTTAATTTATCGGATAAAGGCAGTAAAAATTTTTCGTTCTTGTATTTTTTGATAAGTGGTACAAGATCGGGAAAGGTGCGTTTGCCCACGTATATTTTCCGCTTGCGGTACACGACATACTTTTGAAGATAAAAAGCCACAGCTTCGCTCAGGCAAAAATATTTCATTGTGTCAGGTACTTTAAATCGAAGTTCCTCGGCAATTCTGAAAAAGTGATCTACAGAATTTCGACTGGTCAATATAATAGCGGTATACTGGGATAAATCGACTTTTTGTCCACGCACTTCTTTTCCGCTTACGCCCTCGACATGAATAAAAGGCCGAAAATCGATCTTGACCTTTTGTTTTTCACTTAAATCGAAATACGGTGAGTTCTCAACTTTGGGTTCCGGTTGGGAAACGAGGATGGTCCTTACTTTCATAGATGCTCTTGATTTTTCTTTTAATAACCTCTATAATTTTATAAACAGATAATAAAGAATTATATAAGGGGAAATTTCAAGCGCACAAAGGTACAAAATAAAATAGAAGAAATTGAATCGGATGAGATTCCAATTCTGTCTAAATATATTAAAGAGAATAAAAAGGTTTAATAAAATCAAAAAAACAATAAAAATCTGAATGTGTGTCGGCGTTGGTTGGATGCTCAAAATAAAGAAGAGATTGCCCGAAAAAATTAGAATGGAAAGCAAATTTCGGTATGAAAGTTTTTTATAAAGGTATTTTTGAATAATTCCGTCAACGGAAAAAATATTTGCCAGAATTTTCTCGATGTAAATCTTCCCCAAAATAAACATGGCAATTACAGTCGTTATTTGCAAAATAGCCACAGGATGGTCGGGATAGCCGTGAAAGTAATGGAGTAAAAAATGGACAAAAATCCCCAGATTCAACAACTGAAACAGAAAAAATAAAATTTCAAAATAGGTGAGTTGCCCGTTGGGATTGTAAACGTTAAAGTATTTAACACTGACGGGAATGGTAAAGAAATCCGTGAATTTTTTGGGCTCCAACTGCCGCAGCACGGCAAGAAGCACAAAACAAAAGGTCAATATTAAGATTGTCCAATTATTTTGTTCAAAAATTCTTTCGGTTAATTCCAATTCGGTATAAATTTGGTACAAATGTAAGTCAAAATCAAATGTGAGAATTTCTACCAATAAATGAAAACGATTCTTTAAAGCATTGAGAAAAAAATACCTTTGTAAAAATAAGAAACGATGTCCAAAGCCTTAGTCGTAATTCCTACCTATAATGAAAAAGATAACATTCAAAGATTGTTGGATCATATTTTTTCATTGGATGTTGCGTTTCATGTGCTGGTAGTCGATGACAATTCTCCTGATGGAACAGCTGCGCTGGTGGAAACATCTCAGGGTATTTTTCCGGAGCGTTTGTTTTTATTGAAACGCAATTCAAAATCAGGACTCGGAACGGCTTATATTGCCGGGTTCAAATGGGCGTTGGCAAGGAACTATGATTTTATTTTTGAAATGGATGCCGATTTTTCACACAATCCGACGGATTTGCTGAAATTGTACAAGGCGTGTAAAGATGACGGATACGATGTCGCCATCGGTTCACGGTATGTGAAAGGTGTAAATGTCGTAAATTGGCCGATGAGCAGAATTTTGCTGTCCTGGATTGCTTCAAAATATGTTCAGGCCGTGATGCGCATGAATATTCACGACACCACAGCGGGGTTTATCTGTTATAAAAAGGAAGTTTTACAAACCATCAACCTGAACCGAATTCGTTTTGTAGGCTACGCTTTTCAAATTGAAATGAAATTCAAAGCACATTTTGCGGGTTTTAAAATTATTGAAGTTCCCGTTATTTTTACCGACCGCGAAAGAGGCGTGTCTAAAATGAGTTCCAAAATTATTTCAGAAGCTGTTTTTGGCGTGTTTCGGATGAAAATAAGAAGTATGCTGAGTCCAAAAAGATTCCGGAAAACTTTTTTTAATATCACTTAAAACAACAAATTATCAAATTTTAGATTTTCAATGAAATCTGTACTCATAAAAAATGCCCATATTGTAAACGAAGGAACCATTACCCGCAATGACGTAATGGTCACAGACGGACGTATTGCAGAAATTGCACCTTCCATTAGCGTCAAAACAATTGACACCAAAATCATCGATGCCGATGGACTCTATCTGTTGCCGGGAATGATTGATGATCAAGTTCATTTCCGAGAGCCGGGACTGACTTACAAAGCCGATATTGAAAGTGAATCTGCAGCAGCTGTGGCAGGAGGAATTACCTCTTTTATCGAAATGCCCAATACCGATCCGCAAACAACCACCATCGAATTGCTTGAAGAAAAATTTGAAATTGCAGCCAAAAAATCTTGGGCGAATTATTCTTTCATGTTTGGAGGAACCAATGATAATTTGGAAGAAATTTTAAAGGTCGACCCCAAAAAAGTGGCAGGATTAAAATTGTTTCTCGGTTCATCTACCGGAAATATGTTGGTGGACAATCCCAAAACACTGGAAGAAATTTTTTCGAAAACAAAATTACTGATTTCCGTTCATTGTGAAGATGAAAAAACCATTCAGAATAATCTCAAAGACGCGATGAAAACATACGGAGAGGATATTCCGATTTCAATGCATCCCAAAATTCGCAGTGAAGAGGCCTGCTACATATCGTCGTCTAAAGCTGTTGAACTGGCAAAAAAAACCGGAGCACGTTTGCATGTTTTTCATGTGTCAACCGAAAAAGAGACCCATTTGTTCAGTAAGAGTAAACCTTTGAGCAAAAAGAAAATAACAGCTGAGGTTTGTGTGCACCATTTGTGGTTTACGGAAGCGGATTATGCTACGAAAGGGACGAAGATAAAATGGAATCCGGCCATTAAAACGCAAAAAGATAGAGACGGATTGCTTCAAGCGTTGTTGGATGACAGAATTGATGTAATTGCCACCGATCATGCCCCACATACCTTGGAAGAAAAAAACAACAATTATGTCCATGCGCCTTCCGGAGCACCCATGGTTCAACACGCGCTCGTAGCCATGTTGGAATTGTATCATCGGGAGAAAATCTCGTTGGAAAAAATAGTGGAGAAATTTGCGCACAATCCTGCTATTTTATTCCGAATCAAAGAACGCGGATTTATACGTGAAGGTTACAAAGCCGATTTGGTCTTGGTGGATTTAAATTTCCCTTGGACCGTAAAAAAAGAAAACATATTATACAAATGCGGATGGTCCCCCTTGGAAGGAACAAATTTTAAATCGAGAGTTACACATACCTTAGTAAATGGCGTGGTGGTATATGAAGGTTCCAAATTGCAAAATCGAGGGAAGGCCGAACGTTTAGAATTTAACGCATGAAAAAAATAATTTTCTTTCTGGCGATTGTAATTACAGGATGTCAAAATGTACAAAGACCTCCCAAACCGGAAAACCTGATTGGTGAAGACAAGATGGTCGAAATTCTGACAGATTTGTATCTGGCAAATGCAGCACGAGGAATCGGTTCGAGAGAAATGATTCATAAAAATATCCGTCTCGATTCATTGATTTATGCCAAATATGACATCGACAGTACACAATTTGCACAAAGCAATAATTATTATGCCGGATCGATTGATACCTATATTGACATTTTTCAAAAAGTAGAGGCAAATTTGGTGGCTATGGAAAAAGAAGTGGACAGTCTGTTTAATCAGCGGTTAAAACTCAAACAACCAGATTCGGTAAAAACAACGAATGAAATACCCTAAAATGCTATAGCATTCTTATTTGCTATGTTCTTTAAGATGTTGAAAAGTTTCATCCAAGGAAATAAAGCGATAATCCAGAAGGTTTACAATTTTAGAATTGTCATACTTGCGGTTGGTATAAAGACTTCTTATCAGATCTTTGGATAATTTGCGGCGGTTGCGGAATATGAGATGCGACACCCATTCGATTTGGTTTAAAATATTCAACGGAAGCCTGGATATTTTTCTTTTGGGAGGCTTTTTATTGAAAACATTTGCAAACTTCATTAAAAAGCTTTTGTAGTCCGCATTTTCACCCACGAGGACAAAGCGTTCGTTTTTTATCGGGAGTTTCATTAATGCTGTCATGATTTTGACCACATCGCGCACATCGACAAAACCGTTTCCGCCTGAAGTGTAAAATGGAATGTTTTTCCGATTTTTTAAAGTAGCGACGATGCTGCTTTCCTGGCGATTCGGAGAAATCCCAAGAATGACCCCGGGGTTTACAATGACCACATCCAAACTTTCTTGTGTAGCGCGCCAAGCTTCCATTTCGGCGCCGTATTTGGTTAGGGAATAAGCGCTGTTTTTTTCGTTAGGATCCCAATAACTGTTTTCGTCTGCCAGAAGTTGTTCCGGTTTTTTACTCAAGGTGGCTATCGAACTTACAAAACAACATTTTTCTATTTTGAAATCGATACACAGATTCATAATGTTGGCAGTGCCTTCAACGTTTATTTTTTTTAACTTGTCGAAATCCGAAGGGTTAAAGCTGACAAATGCCGCACAGTGATATACCTGAGTGATACCGACAAAAGCTTTTTCCAATTCCGGCAAGTTTGTGATGTCGGCTTCAAACCATTCAATTTGGTTGAACAGCTTTTCAGCTTTTTCGGCCTGAGTGTAGTGTCTGAAAATAGACATTACGGACTCAATATCACTCGATTTACGGTGAAGAGCGCGTATGTGTTGTGTTTTTTCTTTCAGGAGAAAGTACAATAAGTGACTGCCTACCAAACCTGTTCCGCCGGTTACTAATATCATAAATGCGAAAGTACGCTTTTTATAGAATATTTAGAAGCAATCAAAAAGCATCTTCTTGCACTATTAGAACCGTTAAATATATCTTTGTCAAAATTTATAAAATATGAAAAATAGTTTTATTGAAGAACTGCGATGGCGAGGGATGATTCATGATGTCATGCCGGAAACGGAAGCTCATTTAAACGAAAAAACACGTACAGCCTATGTCGGTTTTGATCCGACCGCTGAATCGTTACATATAGGTCATTTGGTTCCCATATTGTTGCTGGCTCATTTCCAAAGACACGGACACCGTCCGATTGCTCTTATTGGAGGTGCCACCGGAATGATTGGAGATCCTTCGATGAAAAGTGCAGAAAGGAATTTGCTTGACGAAGAAACATTGCTTAGAAATCAACAAGCGATAAAACAACAACTTTCCCGCTTTTTGGATTTTTCAGATGCAGATGAACATGCTGCGCTTTTGCTCAATAATTACGATTGGATGAAAGATTTCTCTTTTTTAGAGTTTATTCGCACCATCGGAAAACACATTACCGTAAATTATATGATGGCAAAAGATTCCGTAAAATCGAGAATCAGCGGAGACGATTCGGAAGGGCTTTCGTTTACCGAATTCAGTTATCAACTGATTCAAGGATATGATTTTTTGCATTTGTTCAAAACCCACGATTGCACGTTTCAGATGGGCGGAAGCGATCAGTGGGGGAACATCACCACCGGAACCGAATTGATTCGCAGAGTGGAAGGCGGCAAAGGATATGCCCTGACGTGTCCTTTGATTACAAAAAGTGACGGCACAAAATTCGGAAAAACCGAAGGTGGAAATGTGTGGTTGGATGCCGAGAGAACTTCTCCGTATAAATTTTATCAATATTGGCTAAACACTTCGGATGAAGATGCCAAGCGGTACATCAAAATTTTTACGTTTCTTTCCAAAGAAACCATCGATGAATTGATTTTACGACACGAAGAAGCGCCTCATCTTCGAGTGTTGCAGAAAAAGTTGGCAGAAGAAATTACAACCATCGTTCATGGAACGGAGGAATTAGCGAAAGCCATCCAAGCTTCGGAAATCTTATTTGGGAAATCTACATCGGAGAATTTAAAAAACATGGATGTTCAAACCTTTTTGGATGTTTTTGAGGGTGTTCCGCAGGCTGAACTGTCAAAAGCTGAAATTGAAACCGGTATCGATATCGTGAGTGCATTGGGAGAAAAGACTAATTTTTTAAAATCAAACGGGGAAGCAAGGCGTGCTTTGAAGGAAAATTCAATTTCCGTCAACAAAGAAAAGGTTACCGATTCGTATGTGATAACTGCAAAAGATTTGATTAAAAATCAATTCGTTTTACTGCAGCGCGGAAAGAAGAATTATTTTATCATTCGGGCGGTTTAAAGGTTTGATAAAAGGTTATAAAATAGGAAATCCCCGCGGATGCGGGGACTTCACTAACTAACCAACCAAATTATGAAAAATCATTACTCTTTCACACTAGGTTAGACGCACTACTTCGCTATATCTTACAGGGTTAAAAGTTAAAGTTATCTAAAGAATCATCAGGTTGCAACCGCGGATATCACTCGCATCAAATCGCCCGCGAATTTCAAATGTTCCGTCCTCATTTACGACTCCCAAATCTTGTGTGGCGATGAACGCACATGAAAATAAATTTGCCAAATCAATCACATTGATTCCACCTGTTTTTCCGCGGATTAATGTTTTGGCATCTTCGGAATCTCGGGTGTAGATTTTCATCCACGGTGGGCAACTAAATTTGCCGTCTCCGGATGAATAAGCCTGCGAAAGCAATTCGGTCATTCCGTATTCACTGTGAATCTGTCGAACGCCAAATCCTTGTTTTAAAGTTTCGTGTAATTCTGCTTTAACCATTTCCCGACGGCGTCCTTTCATGCCGCCGGTTTCCATGATGATGGTGTTTTGCAGATTAAATTTCTGTAGTTCAATCAAATCCAATAACGCATAGGAAACGCCGATGAGAATCACTTTTGAATTTTCCTGATCCAGCGCATTGAGTTGAGCAGCAAGTGCTTCTAAATTGTGTAGATAAAACCCGCTTTTTTCATTTCCGCTTTTTTCATTTCCGCTTTTGTCGATGAGCTTTTGAACCATATAAATCAATGACGAACCTTCCCGTTCCATATAGGACGGAAGCAACGCAAGTATCACATAATCCGAAGGCGCCCCGTAAAACTGTTTAAATATGTCGGAAAAAGTGCGTTCGTAAAGTTCTAAATCGTAAACGTAGTGTTTGCTGGTTATTTGTCCGGTGGTACCGCTGCTGGTAAATACGGTTTGAGGTGTTAATCTTTCGGCGATGATTTGTTGACTTTTAAAAAACTGAATCGGAAGAAAAGGAATTTCTTTAGAGGTGCTCACGGCATCGACAGTTACCCGCATCAAATCGCAAAATTTTCGATACACGCTTACATTTTCATATTGATACCGAAACACTTCCAATGCAGTCTGTTCAAATGCTTCGGGAGAATTGATGTTAAATATTTTATTTATGAGTTTGTCCTTCATGCTGTGATGCAAAAATACAATGACTAAACGGGATAATTTAAAAGTAACGTAAACAGATTATAAAAATGAAATATTCAGATTCGGAATCATAAAAAAAATCCCACAGAAAAACCGTGGGATTTTTAAAGTTGGTTTGAAGAAAAAATTACATCATTCCCGGCATTCCTCCGCCCATTCCGGCAGGCATTCCGCCACCGGCATTTTCTTCTTTGATATCTACTAAGGCACATTCAGTAGTAAGAATCATTCCGGCTACCGATGCCGCATTTTCAAGAGCCACACGTGTTACTTTTTTAGGATCGATAATTCCTGCTTCAAGCATATCGACGTATTTCTCAGATTTTGCATCGTATCCGAAGTTTTTCTCGCCTTCTTTTACTTTGTTGATTACCACGGAACCTTCGCCACCTGCGTTTTGTACAATGGTTCTGAGTGGCGCTTCAATGGCACGTGCCACGATGTTTACTCCGGTGGTCGCATCCAAAGAGTCGGTGGTGATGGATTTCAACACTTCCATCGCACGAACCAAGGCGACACCTCCACCCGCAACGATTCCTTCCTCCACAGCAGCACGCGTGGCGTGAAGTGCATCGTCAACACGGTCTTTTTTCTCTTTCATCTCCACTTCAGAAGCTGCTCCTACATAAAGAACCGCAACACCGCCGGCTAATTTTGCCAAACGCTCTTGAAGTTTTTCTTTGTCGTAATCGCTGGTTGTGGTTTCTATCTGAGCTTTTATCTGATTGACGCGGCTCTTAATCGCTTCTTTATCTCCGGCACCGTTTACGATGGTCGTATTGTCTTTGTCCAAAGTAATGGTTTCGGCAGAACCAAGCATGTCTACAGTAGTGTTTTCTAAGGTGAATCCACGCTCTTCAGAAATCACCGTACCTCCGGTAAGGATGGCGATGTCTTCCAACATTGCTTTTCTTCGGTCTCCAAATCCGGGCGCTTTTACAGCAGCGATTTTTAACGAACCTCTTAATTTGTTGACCACCAACGTTGCCAACGCTTCACCGTCCACATCTTCAGCGATGATAAGCAGTGATTTCCCTTGTTGAGCAACCGGTTCCAAAACAGGAAGTAAATCTTTCATCGACGATATTTTCTTGTCGTAAAGAAGGATGTAAGGATCTTCCAAAACCGTTTGCATTTTTTCGGTATCGGTTACGAAGTAAGGAGAAAGATAACCGCGGTCAAACTGCATTCCTTCCACAACTTCTACATAGGTATCTGTACCTTTTGCTTCTTCAACAGTGATTACGCCTTCTTTTCCTACTTTTTCAAAAGCATTGGCGATGAGTTCTCCAATGACTTCATCGTTATTAGCAGAGATAGAAGCTACTTGCTTAATCATTTCGGAAGAATTTCCTACTTTGGTTGTTTGCTTTTCAAGATTCTCGACAATCGCTTCCACCGCTTGATCGATTCCCTTTTTAAGTTCCATCGGGTTGGCACCGGCAGCAACGTTTTTAAGTCCTTCTTGCACAATTGCTTGCGCTAAAACAGTTGCGGTGGTGGTTCCGTCACCTGCCAAATCATTTGTTTTGGAAGCGACTTCTTTAACCATTTGTGCACCCATGTTTTCGAGTGTGTCTTCCAATTCGATTTCTTTGGCTACCGTTACCCCGTCTTTGGTGACTTGAGGAGCACCAAAAGATTTGCTGATGATTACATTACGTCCTCTTGGACCTAACGTTACTTTTACTGCGTTTGCTAAAGCATCAACGCCTCGTTTTATGCCGTCACGGGCTTCAATATCGTATTTTATTTCTTTTGCCATTTTATTATGCGTTTATTTTAGATAGTATGCTTTGTGATTTGTAATTAATGTGATTGTTGAACTTGTTTTGATATAAAGAACGTTCAACTTTTTTAGATGATGGCGAGAATATCATCCTCTCTCATAATAAGGTAATCTTTGCCTTCAAATTTTAAATCTGTTCCGGAATATTTTCCATAGAGAACAGTATCACCGACTTTTACAGTCATTTTGTGATCTTCTTTTCCGTTTCCTACTGCAACGACTTTACCTTGTTGTGGTTTTTCTTTTGCAGAATCCGGGATATAAATACCTGAAGCTGTTTTTGTTTCGGCTTCTTGCGGTTCTACCAGAACGCGATCTGCTAACGGTTGAATTTTTAATGCCATTTTCAATACTATTTTTTTAGTTAAACCTTATTTTTTTTACACGACATGCATTAGGCAGAAAGTATGCCATTAGCGGTTTCTGCCAATTCTTCCAAACAAAAGTGCCAGCTTGTCAGAAGCGGTTGTTATTCAAAGTACTTTCAACAGCTTCTAACTTTGATTTTTGGATTGTTTAGCTAGACACAAAGCATTTAAGCTTGTCTTTCTTGAATGGGAATGAAATACTTTTGATTATATTTAACAAATAAACAAAAAACAGAAGTCATGATAATGCATCTACTTAAAATGAAATTAGAATTAAAAATGCTGATGTTTATTGTTTTAAGTTTACTTTCCGGCAAAACTATTTCGCAAGAATTGGAAATTGTAAACCCAAAGAATACCTGGTATTTTGGGGCAGAAATTGGAATAAACAGTGTTTATGATTTTAATGTGGGGGAATCCGCACAGTTTTTTCAAGGAGGTGTATTGGCAGAATATTATTTTGGAAAACAGTGGAGTCTGTCAGGCAAAGTTAAGTATTATAAAGCAGGCGTTTCGTTCTATGAGCCATCTACTACGGGCTGGTTGGGTACTGATGAAAGGCATGGAACATTTAGAGGAACTTTAATTACAATTCCTTTCAATTTAAAGTGGGAATTTAGATTGTATAAAAATTTAAAAGGACATCTAAAACTGGGCTATGGTTATACAATAGAAACCAAGAGTGAATATATCAACTATTCTGAAAATATGCCAACAGAAGACTATTTAAACGAATATGGAAGCGCTAATGCAGGATTCGGATTTAATTATTTTATAAATAAAAAAATGGCGATATATGCAGAACTTGATCTTTTGACTGGTACAGAGAAGGGTTATACATCGACTCTTTTGGGAAACAGAAATCATTACTTAAGAAATAATTTAATAAGTTTTGGGGTTAAGTATAATTTTAAAAATGAAACAGGCGAGTAATAACACTTTTCTTGACAAAAATAAAAAACATGAAAACACTGTTAAAAAACCATATCCTAATACCGGCAATACTATCATTTTTCCTTTTAGGGGCAGGAGGCTGTAATAACGATGACGATGCCTTTGTTCCTACCTTGCCACCCATTACCCAAACCGGTGAAAACACCTTCGGCTGCTATGTGGATGGCAAGCTCCTGATTCCCCGGGATGGCACGGGATCCTTACACACTACTGATTCTGGGTTAAGGTTTATTGCAGGACCAGGTCCAACAGATTTTACATATAACGAAATAATGGTTCGAGATTTTAAAAGTGGTAATGGAGGACTTTTAACTCTTCATATTACAGATTTACAGCAAAATGGTGAGGGCACTTATACAATAAATGAAAGCAATTGTAAAGCTAATGTGGATGCTAATCCCAATATTAATCTTTTTGTAAGATGGTGGAATGAGGAAGCACAGGCTTTTAAATGGTATTGCTCCATAGAAAACGGCGGGACACTTACTATTACCCGCTATGATTTTGAGAATAGAATTGTATCAGGAACTTTTAATAGTACTGCCGTGAACAGGGATGACCCGAATGATTTCATAGAGATTACAGAAGGTCGTTTTGATATTAAATGGAATGAATTACCCGGAAATTTCCCATAAAAACAAAGATAACAACACTATTATTTTAACCAAAACAAACTACCATGAAAAAATTACTACCTTTCGTTATCGCTATACTTTTTCTTACAAACGGCTACGCCCAGGAAGAATATGATGAACCCGAAGTCAATATAGACAGTCTGTTGATAAACATTGATAAGGAAGAATTTACCTCCGGGGTGCTGTATGAACGGGTTTTTCCCTGGGCACAACTTGATGTTTTTAACGATACAACAAGAATCCCTTGTTGGAGTTCGTGTTAAAATATTTTGGATTATATTTAACAAATAAACAAAAAACAGAAGTCATGAAAACACTGTTAAAAAACCATATCCTGATACCGGCAATACTATCATTTTTCCTTTTAGGGGCAGGAGGCTGTAATAACGATGACGATGCCTTTGTTCCTACCCTACCGCCCATAACCCAAACCGGAGAAAACACCTTTGGCTGCTATGTGGATGGGAAACTGTTAATACCACGGGATGGAACAGCAGCTATTCCCCCGAACAAGGGAATGTGGTTCTCCGCATTTGGAGATTCTCCAAATTATGTTTATGATGAAATCAATGTGAGGGATTATAAGAGCGGAAATGGAGGGTTATTAGATTTACATATTATTGACTTGCATAAAAATGGGGAAGGTACTTTTTCTATAAAGGAAAGCAATTGCGAAAGATTGGGGCAAGCAAACCATTCCATTAATATAAGAGCCAGATGGTGGGATAAGGAAGCACAAGTTTTTAAGTGGTACTGCTCCATAGAAAACGGCGGGACACTTACTATTACCCGCTATGATTACGAAAATGGGATTGTTTCAGGCACGTTTAGCTGTACTATGGTAAACAGGGATGACCCCGGCGATTTTATAGAGATTACTGAAGGGCGTTTTGATATTAATTGGCGTACTGTGAATAATACCGGTTTTCCATAAATAAAGAGTACACTACTTAATTATAAATATCCACCATAAAACTTCTAACTAATGAAGAACTATTACTATTTTTTTATTATTGCATTATTTTGTTCAAATGGTTATGCCCAAGAACCCGAATACGATAATCCCTGAACTTAAAACTTTTTAGACTTTCTAACCTTTCCGACTAAGTTTCTAAATCCTCCATATAAATTAAAGTGAGCAAAGGCCGAACTTGCAAACCGTTCAAATAATTGTACAATAAGCTGCTGAAGCGATTTGTGAATACCAACAATGCCGGCTTAAAAAGCCGGCATTGTTTTAACTAAATGTCTTAGTAGTTTTCTTATTCAGGTGTGTCTGTAGTGTCGCCTGCACCTGTGGGAAACGTATTTTCCGTTGCAGGTATCGCAGGAACTGCATTTTCATCAAAAGTTTTGGATTGCAGACTGCTGCCACCCATAATAAAGATGTTGGATACCAAAATCAATACAATCATAATGGTTGCCAAGGTCCAGGTACTCTTGTCTAAAAAGTCTCCCGTTTGTTGAACGCCCCCAATCTGACCGCCACCGCCGCCGCCAAATGATGAAGACAAACCGCCTCCTTTAGGGTTTTGAACCATTATAACGATGACCAATAAAAAGGCCACGATCATTATCAGAATTAAAAAAATTGTAAACGTACTCATGTGTCTTCCGGATTTATCTGTTTTTCAATTGCCCGAATTTGGTCTGCAAAGAAACTACTTTTTTCGGGATATTTCAAAATTAATATTTTATATGCTTGAATTGCTTTCTTAAAATTGCGTTGTTGTAAGTAAACATTCGCCAAAGTTTCTGTCATTAACGCCTCTTTATTACCGTATTCATCAGAGGATTTTTTTAACGTATCCGCTACCGAATCCACCGTTTCTTTCGGGGCTCCGGGAACAATACGCGGTTTTTCCTGAATGAATTTTTCAATCAAGGCTGCTTGACGATTTCGTGAAGGGTCATTCTCTTCAGCATCAAGCGGTTTTTTTTCTTCTTTTCTGTCGATGTGTTGAAGTTTTGAAAGTTTCAACCATTCTGAAAAAGAATGTCTGTCTTTTTTGGTAAACTCCAAAGGTTTGGGTTGGAGAATGTCAGTGGTGTCGGAAACTTCGGTGCTGTCTCTATGCGTGGCGACCATCGTTTCAATAGATGCGGTTTTTCGCTCAAATAAATTTGGATTGAGAATGGCAGCAGCTTTTTGTTTTTCTTCCTCAAAACGGGCGTTTTCATCTGTTTTGACTGCTTCCGAAATATCGTCTATAACAACGGAAATGGAATGGACATCGTCTGAGTGTTGCAGAATGTTTTTTGAAATTTCATGCTGAATGAAATGCTCAGAAGTGATAAATTGAAACAACACATCACGGTCGGTTGTATGCGTGGCGGCAACTTTTAAAGCATCGTTGTACCGATAACTTCCTTGGTCTTTCAATCCTTTTAATTGCAAAGCACGGGCACTTTGAAAAAAAGGATACGTCCGCAAGAGCATTTCAAGAGAAACGACTTCCGAACTGCTTGTTTTTTCGGGATGCGCAAGCAAATATGTAAAAGTGTCTTTGTTCATCGTGCTTTGTTAATGGAACTTACCAGTTTGCCAAGGATTTATTGAAAATGTTTTGCGTGATGTTCTCAAAGATAATGTCAACGGCATTTTGTAATGCGCTTCCGGTTAGTTGTACCGTTCCCGGATAATCGTAATAAAAACTAAAGACTTGTTCAAAAACTTTTTCGGGATTTTTGGTGTTGTAAAACCGGACATTTACACCGATGGTCAGCCTGTTTTGTGCGGCGCGACTGTCAGAAGTAGCCGTAATGGGTGAAATATAATACTGCGTAATTTCTCCTTCGTAAATCAAATCTCCCCCATTGGAAACCAAAGACAAATTGGTCTGATTGATTAATAAATCTTGAAGTTTTTGTGTAAAATCTCTTTCAATTCCGGGTTCTACAATCGGGGCTGCGTTTTGAAAATAATTCACCTGAAACGTTTGTGTGGTGTTGTAGTCGATGTCCGCCCCTGTAAATGAATAGGCACCGCATCCGATGACAACCCATGCCATCAGCAGATAAAACAGACGGAAATTAAATGAAAAAAAAGAAATTGACTTCAAGAGGCTTTAGTGTTACAGGTTGTAATATTTGATTTTACGATAGAGTGTGCGCTCGGAAATTCCCAATTCTTCAGCGGCATCCTTTCTTTTTCCTCCGTGCTTCTCCAAGGATTTTTTAATTAACTCCAGTTCTTTTTCTTGCAGTGAAAGGCTTTCTTCTTCCTCAATATCTTCAACATATTCATAAGATTTGTTGGGTTCTTTCTGAGATTCCGGCAATCCGATTAATTCCATTTCGGCAGTGGTTTCTTCCTCACCGGTTTCTTCCATGGTAGGAAATTCATCATCAATAAAACGCTCGTCCGCATAGATTTTGTTTATCAACGAAGATTGCTCTTCTTGTACTTTTGAAATATTCCCTGATTTAATCAATTCCAAAGTAAGTTTTTTAAGATCGTTTACATCGCGTCTCATATCGAAAAGAATCTTGTATAAGATTTCGCGTTCACTGCTAAAATCGCTTTCCTTTTTTTCTGAACTGACCAGCGCAGGGAGGTTGCTGGAAAAATCGGGCAGGTATTGTTTTAAAGTTGCTGCGTTGATTTCTCGGTTTTGTTCTAAGACAGAGAGTTGTTCCGCGACGTTTCGCAACTGGCGAATGTTCCCGTTCCAACGATATTTTGTCAGTAACTGCACGGCATCATCCGTAAGTTTGATGGATGGCATTTTGTATTTCTGTCCAAAATCAGATGCAAATTTCCGAAAGAGCAAATGAATATCGCCTTCTCTTTCACGTAAAGGCGGCAAATTAATTTCCACAGTGGAAAGTCGGTAGTACAAATCTTCTCGAAATTTGCCTTTTTCTATGGCTTGTGCCATATTTACATTGGTAGCGGCAACTATGCGCACATCTGTTTTTTGAGTTTTGGACGAACCTACTTTTAAAAATTCGCCGTTTTCCAAAACACGTAAGAGGCGTACTTGTGTAGGAAGCGGAAGTTCTCCAACTTCATCCAAAAAAATGGTTCCTCCGTCGGCAACTTCAAAATATCCGCTTCGCGTGGCAGTGGCGCCCGTAAATGCGCCTTTTTCATGACCGAAAAGTTCACTATCAATCGTGCCTTCAGGAATGGCGCCACAGTTGACTGCAATGTATTTGCCGTGCTTTCTGTGAGAAAGCGAATGGATAATCTTCGGAATGCTCTCTTTTCCGACACCGCTTTCCCCGGTGACCAAAACAGAGATATCGGTAGGAGCCACCTGAATCGCTTTCTCAATTGCACGATTTAATTTGATGTCATTTCCAATAATTCCAAACCGTTGTTTAATAGCTTGAACATTATCCATAAGTACTCGAATTTTCGGATTTATGATTTTCAGAATACCCCACTGCTTTTCCTATCAAGGTTGCCGTGGTACAGTCGGTGATTTCTACCATAACGAAATCACCGGCTTTGTAATTTTCTTTGGGAAAAACAGCCACCATATTTTGTGATGTTCTTCCGCTCCATTCGTTTGCGTCCTTTTTAGATTCTTTTTCAATCAGCACTTCGACCGTTTTGCCAAGCATGCGCTTTGTATTGTATGCGCTGTGCTGCTGTTGTAAGGCTACTATTTCTTGCAAACGACGCTTTTTTATTGCTTCGGGAATGTCGTCTTCCAATTTACGGGCAGCCAAAGTACCGGGACGTTCCGAATAGACAAACATAAATCCGAAATCGTATTTTACATATTCCATCAAACTGAGCGTGTCTTGGTGGTCTTCTTCGGTTTCAGTCGGGAAGCCGGCAATGATGTCATGAGACAGTGCGCAGTCGGGAACGATTTCTCGAATTTTGTCGACCAATTCAATATATTCTTCTCGGGTATGTTGTCGATTCATCGCTTTTAAGATACGCGTACTCCCGCTTTGGAAAGGCAAGTGGATGTGTTTGCAAATATTTTTGTGTGCCGCCATCACATGAAGCACATCTTCGGTCATATCTTGAGGATTGCTGGTGGAAAATCGAATGCGCAAAGCAGGATGTGCTTTGGCAACCATATCCAACAACTGCGCAAAATTAACGGCAGTAGCTTTTTGAATTTCAGAAGCTTTGTGAAAATCTTTTTTAAGCCCTCCGCCATACCACAAATAACTATCCACATTCTGACCTAACAAAGTCACTTCTTTATATCCCTTTTCTACCAAATCCGTGATTTCGTTTAAAATGCTGTATGGATCTCTGCTGCGTTCGCGTCCACGGGTAAACGGCACCACACAAAAGGTGCACATATTGTCGCAACCGCGGGTAATGCTTACAAATGCCGTAATTCCGCCGCCGCCTAAACGAACGGGGTTGACATCGGCATAGGTTTCATCTCTCGATAAGATTACGTTTACAGCATCACGACCTGCTTCAACTTCTTTTAAAAGGTTCGGAATGTCTTTGTATGCATCGGGACCAACGACCAAATCGACGATTTTCTCCTCTTCCAAGAATTTTTCTTTTAATCGCTCCGCCATGCAGCCTAAGACGCCAACTTTCATTTCAGGATTCGCCATGCGTTTTACAGCTTGGTATTTTTCCAAGCGCTTGCGAACCGTTTGTTCGGCCTTATCGCGAATGGAACACGTATTTACCAAAACCAAATCGGCATGTTCCAAGGAGTCGGTGGTATTGTATCCTTGTTCAGCCAATATGGAAGCGACAATTTCACTGTCGTTGAAATTCATCTGACATCCGTAACTTTCAATAAAAAGTTTTTTGGTGTTTTCTGCTTTTGAATCCAAAACCAGCGTGCTGCCTTGGATGCTTTCATCAATATTCTTTTCCATAAGTATCGGTACAAAAAGGAATGCAAAATTACAATTATATCTTGATTAATGACAAATTGACAGCGTTTATTTTGAGTCTTTTCAGACTTGTCAGCAAGAAATAACTGCAAGAAAATCAATTAATTTATACGTTCATGACAGGTATAAAAAAAATCACATACTTTTGTAGGCAAAATGAAAGTCAATCAATATGGTAAAAAATTTAGTCATCGTAGAGTCGCCTGCAAAAGCCAAAACAATAGAAAAGTTGCTCGGAAAGGATTTTAAAGTCACTTCTAGTTTTGGGCATATTGCGGATTTGCCTGCGAATGAATTGGGAGTGGATGTGGAAAAAGACTTTACTCCTAAATATATAGTGAGTAAGGATAAGAAGAAACTGGTCGATGAATTAAAAAAACTTTCTGACAAAGCACAGACAGTTTGGTTGGCGAGTGATGAAGATAGAGAAGGAGAAGCCATTGCGTGGCATTTGGCAGAAGAATTGAATCTGGATAAGAAAAAGACAAAACGGATTGTGTTTCATGAGATTACGAAATCTGCAATCAACCGTGCGATAGAAAATCCAAGAGGCATTAATTACAATTTGGTAGATGCGCAACAAGCGCGAAGAGTTTTGGATCGTTTGGTAGGGTATCAATTATCGCCCGTATTGTGGAAAAAAGTGAAGGGCGGTCTTTCTGCTGGAAGGGTTCAGTCAGTTGCCGTCCGGTTGATAGTGGAAAGAGAACGCGAAATAGAAGCTTTCGTTCCGGTAGCGTCCTATCGTGTGGATGCCGAGTTTACTACCGTAGAAGGAAATAAATTCAAAGCTAAAATTGCCGGAAATTTTAAAACCAAAGAAGAAGCAGTCGATTTTATTAATAAAAACATTGACGCTTCCTATCAAATTGCCGACCTGACCAAAAAACCCGCTTCCAAATCTCCGGCACCTCCGTTTACAACATCAACGTTGCAACAAGAAGCAGCGCGTAAATTGTATTTTTCGGTCAGCAAGACAATGACCCTTGCACAGCGACTTTATGAAGCCGGTTTGATAACTTATATGCGAACAGATAGCGTAAACTTGTCGAATGCGGCTCGAACCGCCGCACAAAAGGAAATCGCGGATTATTACGGAAAAGAATACAGCAAGCCGAGGGTTTTTAAATCAAAGAGCAAAGGCGCTCAAGAAGCACACGAAGCGATTCGACCCACTAACATGGCGCAACACACTATCACCGCAGACCGAGATCAGGCGCGCCTGTATGAACTGATTTGGAAACGAACCATCGCGTCTCAAATGAGCGATGCCCAATTGGAGCGAACTAATGTGAAAATCGATATTCTTTCGACCGAAAAAGTAAGCCAGCAGTTTATCGCAAACGGAGAGATGATTAAGTTTGACGGATTCTTAAAGGTCTATTTGGAAGGAACCGATACGGAAGATGAAGAGCAAGATGGCATGTTGCCAACTATGAAAATAGGCGAAAAAGTGGAGGTCAATTATATTACTGCCACTGAAAGATTTACCCGACCTCCTTATCGTTACACAGAAGCGTCGCTCGTGAAACAATTGGAAGAATTGGGAATTGGGCGTCCTTCTACGTATGCGCCAACGATTTCAACGATTATTAGCAGGAATTATGTCGAGAAAGGTTCGATTGAAGGTGTGGAACGCAACTACACTCAAATCCGACTGAAAAACAACAAGGTCTCTGAAAAGAAAATGAAAGAAATAGTCGGGTCGGATAAAGGGAAACTTGTTCCGACAGATATTGGCATCATTGTAACCGATTTCTTGGTTGCCCATTTTGAAAATATCATGGACTATCATTTTACCGCCAAAGTAGAAGAGGATTTTGATGAAATTGCAGACGGCAAATTGGAGTGGTCTAAAATGATGAAAGATTTTTACGAAGCCTTTCACCCGACTGTGAAGAATGTTGAGGAACATGCCGAACGCGAAAGCGGAGAAAGAATCCTGGGGGAAGACCCCGAAACCGGAAAACCGGTGTTGGTTCGTCTCGGAAGATTCGGACCTATGGCGCAAATTGGCGCCGCGGAGGATGAAGATAAAAAATTTGCCAGTCTCAGACCCGATCAACAATTGCACCTCATTACGTTCGAAGAAGTGTTGGATTTGTTTAAACTGCCTAAAAACCTGGGAG
Source organism: Bacteroidota bacterium (assembly GCA_012522045.1). GTDB lineage: Bacteria > Bacteroidota > Bacteroidia > Flavobacteriales > Flavobacteriaceae > JAAYLC01. The sequence goes on along the minus strand of JAAYLC010000038.1, from coordinate 10,736 downwards.
TTTACGAAGATAAAGAAGTGGAAGTGAACAACGGACGTTACGGTCCTTATGTGCGGCACGGAGATACCTTTATATCCCTGCCAAAGGGTATTGACCCGTTGGATGTAGATGCTAACTTTGCGATAGAATTGATTGAAGAAAAGAAAAAAGCAGACGCTCCTATATATATGTATGAAGACAAACCTGTACAAAAAGGAGTGGGGCGTTTCGGACCTTATTTAAAGTGGAACAATATATTCATCAACGTAAACAAGAAGTATGATTTTGACAATCTTTCCGATGAAGATATCGTGGAGCTTATTGAAGATAAGAAGCGAAAGGAAGCAGAAAAATTACTTCGCGAATGGCCGGAAGAAAAAATAAGAATTGAAAAAGCACGATGGGGAAGGTTTAATTTGATTCAAGGCAAGACAAAAGTGGAACTTCCCAAGGAAACGGAAGTGGATAAACTTTCATTAGAGGAAGTAAAAGCTTTGTTAGACAAAAAAGCGCCGAAAGCCAAGGCGAAGAGTAAAAAAACAGCAAAAAAGACAACAACAAAAACAAAAAAGACATCAACTAAGAAATAATGATTGATTTTTTATCCCCGCTGTCTCAAGATTTCATTTGTTTTGTGGATGATCTCTCCGTAAGTACCATAGGAAAACAAATAGCGATGTATACAGATGGAAATGACATACCCGACTTGGAACACACATTTTTTGCACTTGTGGGCGTTCGTGAAAATCGCGCCTCTGATGCTGTTGACATCGCGGAGGAGTTAAATCTCGAAGCAGTGAGAAAAGCTTTTTACGGACTTTATCCCGGGAATTGGACACACAAAATTGCGGATATCGGAGATATTCCTGCCGGGCACACCCGTGAAGATTCCATGCATGCACTGCGTGCCGTGGTGTCGGAATTGTTGCGATTAAATGTAATTCCGATTATTCTTGGCGGTCCCCAAGATATGTCCTATGGACAATATCGCGGGTATAACCACCTAGGAAGAATGGTTAATATAACCAATATAGACAGCCGATTTGATATCGGAAATTCGGACATGCCTTTCAACAACAAATCGTATATCGGAAAGATTATCGTTGGGGAGCCTTTTAATCTCTTTAATTATGCAGTTTTGGGCTATCAATCTTTTTTGAATCCGCCGGAAGAAATCGCATTGATGGACAAGCTTTATTTTGACGCGTATCGTTTGGGAGATGTGACGGCAGATATTAGCCTAACAGAACCCGTTTTTCGAAATTCGGACATAGTAACTTTGGATGTGACTGCAATAAATGCAAATTCGATGCGTTATAAAAATCATAACAGCCCGAATGGGTTTGACGGACGTGAGATTTGTGCTTTAGCAAGATATGCCGGAATCAGCAATCAAGTTCGTTCTTTTGGCGTGTATGAGCTTGCAAATACGCTAAAAGCTGAAAGTGCGATGTTGGTGGCTCAGATTCTTTGGTATTTTATCGAAGGCGTGAATTTCAGGATGGATGATGAAGATTTTCAAAATGAGTCGCAATACACCACTTACGTCGTCCCGTTGGAAGAAGAACAAATAAATCTAATTTTTTTAAAGAGCAATAAATCGGAGCGTTGGTGGATGGAATTGCCCTTTGAAGGCACAGCCAATAAATACTCAAAACAAACGTTATTGCCTTGTACACAACAAGATTATATAACGGCATGCAATCAGGAAATTCCTGAGAAATGGTTGAAAGCTCGGCTTAAAAATGAAATTTATAAATATTGAAAAATTGTAAAATTAAGGGGTAAGCAAAAAAAAAATTGTATTTCTCACATTTTTTAAATACGTTTACGCCCTTGTATTTAATAAAATTAACCGTACACATGAATAAATACATTGCTTTCATTGCGATACTCGCTTTCTTAGTTGGTTGTAATAAGAATGACAGAGGAGAACTTGTAGGAGTAAAAGGAAAAAAATGGTATCCTCAAAAACCGTATGGAATGACCTTGGTTCCCGGTGGATCTTTTATAATGGGAAAAAGTGACGACGATTTTGTAGGTGTAAATGATGCGCCCCCAAAAACCGTTACCGTTCGTTCTTTTTATATGGATGAAACTGAAATTACCAATTCAGAATACCGTCAGTTTGTCTATTGGGTGAGAGATTCTATCGTCCGTTTGAGATTGGCCATCATGGCTGATGAAGTCGGAGCCACTCCGGGTGATGGCGGAATCGGAGAATTTGCATTCTTGGATCAGGAAAATGAAGAAATGACTCCTTACGATCAATACATGTATGACAATTATTACAGTATCAGTGAGGATTATTACGCCGGACGTAAAATCAACAAAAGAGTTGATATTATCTGGGACACTTCAAAATATCCGGATGAATATTATGCCGAAGTAATGGATACGATGTATATTCCTATTGAGGAAGCATATAACGGACAGCGAACCATTGACGTGAGCAAATTGAAATTCCAATATACCTATATGGATATTGAAGCCGCTGCACGTAATAAAGGGAAGCGAAGAAGTGATTTTATCAAACAAGAGGAGCTTGAAATTTATCCCGACACTACGGTTTGGATCAGAGATTTCAACTATTCTTACAACGAGCCCATGCACAATGACTATTTCTGGCACGAGGCATACGGAGATTATCCCGTGGTTGGTGTAAACTGGAAACAGGCAAAAGCATTCTGTGCTTGGAGGACACTCTATAAGAATGCGTATCAAAAATCTAAAAAACAAAATTTTGTAAACTCTTTCCGTCTTCCTAGTGAAGCAGAATGGGAGTATGCCGCACGAGGAGGTCTCGAGTCTGGATCATATCCTTGGGGAGGTCCTTATACTATAGATGACCGCGCTTGTTTTATGGCAAACTTTAAACCCTTGCGTGGTGATTATGCCGCAGACGATGCGCTTTATACCGTTGAAGCACGATCATACGAACCCAACGGATACAACCTGTACAATATGGCAGGAAACGTTTCAGAATGGGTAGCTTCATCTTATGCGCCGGACTCTTACGAATATTCATCTTCTATGAATCCGAGTGTAAACGATGAGGAAAACATGAGAAAAGTTGTTCGCGGAGGATCGTGGAAAGACGTGGCATATTTCCTTCAAGTAAGTACGAGAGACTACGAATACGCTGATTCGGCAAGAAGTTACATCGGTTTCCGAACGGTACAAGATTATATGGGAGTAGAAAACTAAAAACATATTCCCCAAACTAAAAACATATTCCACCTACATACATTAAACAAATTACTAAACCCTAAACATTTATATTACTAATTTTTTAAAATCATGGCAAAATCGAAATCTTCAAAAAAGTTATTTCAAATGGCCTACGGGCTGGGAGCTTCAATTGTAATTGTTGGAGCGTTATTTAAGATTACCCACTACGAAATTGCGGGAATCGGAGGAAACCTTTTATTAACTATCGGTCTTGTAACCGAGGCTATTATTTTCGCTATATCCGCTTTCGAGCCGGTTGATGAGGATGTGGATTGGTCTTTGGTTTATCCGGAATTGGCAGGAGGTCCTGCGCGTGATAAACAAAAGCAAAAACAAGTTGAAGATAAAGAAGCTGAAGCACAATTGTCCAAAAAATTGGATAGTATGCTGAAAGAAGCACGAATTGATGCTGAGTTAATGAATAGTTTAAGTGCAAGTATTCGTTCATTTGAAGGCGCTGCAAAAGGAATTGCTCCTGTTACTGAAGTTATGAGCTCTACTAAAAAGTATAGCGAAGAAATGGCATTGGCGGCAGCACAATTGGATTCTTTAAACAGCTTATATAAAATTCAAATAGAATCTGCAAGCAGACAAGCAGAAGTTAACAAACAAGTTGCTGAAAATGCTGAGCAATTGCAGCAACAAATGAGTCATTTAGCTACGAACTTATCCTCTCTAAACGGAGTGTATGGAGGGATGCTTTCTGCAATGACAACTAGAAACTAATTTCTTGTACTAATTTTTAATATCTAAACTAAGAAAATGGCACAGGGAAAACTATCGCCGAGACAGAAAATGATTAACATGATGTATTTGATATTCATTGCGATGCTAGCATTGAATATGTCAAAAGAAGTGTTAACTGCTTTCGGTGTTCTAAATGAAAGACTAGAAGAGTCCAACGTCTCGATGGACAATCGAATCACAGCATTCGTAGATAATTTAAGCGAACAAGCAAGCGCGCAGCCGGAACAATACGGTGAAGTCAAGCGAAAAGCAGATCAGATCAATACGTTGTCTAAAGATTTTGATGCTTTTATCGCTGATGTAAAAAATCAATTAGACGCGCGTGCAAATCTTGCTCCGGAAGACATGAACAATTACGAAATTCAAGATACAAAAGATCACTTGGATCAAATGTTGTTTTCGGGAGATGGATATACCGAACTTGGAAATGCGTTCATTGAAAACATGAACTCATACCGCGAGAATTTACTCAATATTTTGGGTGATAATCCGGCGTATGCTTCTATTGTTCAAGACATCAACAGAAAATTCGGAACTCCTGATATTACCAGACGTGACGGGGTAACCGAACCTTGGTTAAATTATCAATTCCAAGGCTTTCCGATGATTGCTTCAAAAACCAAGATGACACAAATTCAAAATGATATCAGAAACACACAAAGTGAAATTCTTCAAACGATGTTGGCAGGTCAGCAAGCAGCTGCTCTTTCTTTTACGCAGTACAACACCTTATTGGAGACTTCTAAAAGTGCGTATTACTCAGGCGAGCAATTTGAGGGAGCTATTGTTTTGGGTAGAAAAGACCCCAATACAAGACCAAACCGTGTAGAATTGACTCTTGACGGGCGTCCTTTGACTTCTGATCAATACGAAATTGAAGACGGAAAAGTGGTGTTGAAAATCGGAGCTGGAAGCCCCGGAGACCACAAAATTGAAGGAAACTTGATTTTCGTTGAAAACGGAGAGGATACTGAAATTCCGGTAAACGTATCATTTGCAACTATTTCAAAGCCAAATTCAGCGGTAATTGCTGCAGACAAGATGAACGTGGTGTATCGTGGTGTGGACAACCCGATGACCATTTCGATTCCCGGAATTCCGGATAACAACGTGGATGCATCTGCACCCGGCTTAACAAAAGTATCCGGTTCCAAATATATCATGAGACCCGGAGCGGGAAGAGAAGTTACCATCACAGCGAGTGGAACTTTACCTGATGGTGAGCCTGTAAGTTCAAATTCTGTTTTCCGTATCAGAGACGTTCCCAGACCAACCGGAACCATTCGTGGAGAAGACGGTGACGGAGGACCTGTTAGAATGCAGCGTCAGGGTCTTGAAATTTCTTCTGTCGGAGCCACCTTGCCGGACTTTGAATTTGACTTAAATCTAAGAGTTACCGGATTTAGCTTTAAAGTTTCCGGACAACCGACAGTAAGAGTAAGTGGAGATAAATTAAACGCAGCTGCCGTCGCTACATTGAGACGTGCTAAACGAGGAGAAACAGTTCAAATATTTGATATTGACGCCACCATTGTGGGCAATACATCTTACAAACTGAAGAAAATTACTCCAGTGTTTATTGAGTTGACAAACTAAAAATATAAACAAACCGATTGATATGAATTTGAAAAGTGTTGTTTTAACTGTTTTTGGACTGGTGATAGGTTCACAAATCAATGCTCAGGTAAATGTCTTGAATGCCACTACACCACAAGAGATTGGTAAAAAAACCGAAGAGCAGATGATCTATGACAATGATTCTCCGCTTCCATACGGTTATACAGATGAGAGAGATATATTATGGTCTAAAACAGTCTGGGAAATCATCGATCTTGACGAGCGAATTAATTTCCCGCTGTATTATCCGATTGACACGAACAACATTGGTTCAGAAAGAAGATCCCTGTACGATGTCTTGGTAAAAGGTATCAAAAGCGGTCGCATTACAGAAGTGTATGCCGATTCTTATTTTACCGAAAAAAGAGACCTTCAGGATATTTCATCTTCTTTGGTGTACAGTGATACAACCGATTTGGGAATTGAACAACTGAACGCCGAAGGTTTTGTTGATCCGCAGTATATTCGTAGCTTTACCTTGGATGCTGCCGACGTTCAACAGTATCGAATTCGAGGAATTTGGTATATCGACAAACGTCAGGGCGAACTGAAATATCGTTTGCTGGCAATTTGTCCGGTTGCAAATGAAGCACGTTCCAAAGCATACCCTGATGATAATATTGATGCATCAGTGGAGCTCTTCTGGATATTCTATCCGGATGCCAGAGAAGTATTGCACGAAGCCATGGTGTTCAACAACAAGAATAGCTCGCAACCCGTGTCTTTCGATCACTTGTTAAATTCAAGAAGATTCAACTCTGTAATTTACAAAGAAGACAATATCTACGGTGACAGAAGCATCGATGAATATGTTGTGGACAATGCGTTGATGCAACTCATTGAATCAGATCGTATCAAAGAACAAATCCGAAATATTGAAATGGATTTATGGAGTTATTAATTCCTTTTTATTTCTAATTTTTAATCCTCCAAGTTTATCAAAGTGATAGTTTGGAGGATTTTTTTTACACCTATGTCAAAACCTCTGGATTATCTTATCGTTGGACTGGGCATTGCCGGAATTTCAATTTGTGAAGAACTACAAGCCCGAAAGTTGTCGTTTAAAGTTTTTAATACGTATTCAAAGTGTGCCACAGCAGTTTCCGGCGGAATATTAAATCCCACAGTGCTAAAGTGGTTTACCACGCCTCCCCATACTGAAAAATTTTACCCCAAGGCACTCGACTTTTATGCGTCTTTACAAAATAAACTCAAGGGGAATTCCTTCTACTGTCAAAAACCGATTTATAGAATATTCGCTTCTTATCAAGAGCAAAATAATTGGATGGCAGCTTCCGATAAGGTGAAGATGAAAGCGTATCTCAATCCGGACATCGTAAGCAATGGCAATCCGAATATCAATGCCCCCTACGGAATGGGCATAATCAATCAAACGGCACAAATCGACATCCAAACGCTCATTGATCAATACGTTTCCGAATTGCGCAAACTCGGGTGTTATCACGATGTGCGGTTTTTGTATGACCAACTCCGCCTTACCCATGACACCTTTGAATATAAGGGAATTACAGCAAAACACATTGTCTTTTGTGAAGGAATTTCCGTATTGAACAATCCTTTTTTTAAAGATATCGCCCTAAAACCCGGAAAAGGAGAATACTTGATTGTTCACGCTCCCGATTTAAAAGCTACGGGCATATTAAAAGGAAAACGCTATTTGATTCCGTTAGGAGCTGACACCTATAAAGTAGGCGCAACCTTCGGAGACGAAAGTGATGGATTGGATTGGGAACCGTCAGATAAAGCGTTTGAAATCCTTAAATCGGATATAGAAGAAATGATCGCTTGCGCTTTTACCATTGAACATCATTTTGCCGGAATTCGGCCGCTCACACCTGATAACAAACCCATCCTCAAACAACATTCCGCGCATCCGCGGATGGCGTGTTTTAACGGACTCGGCATGCGGGGACTGACAACAGCCCCTTATTATGCCGGTGTACTTATTGATTGTTTGGAATCCGCGAACGCAATTCCAACGGTGTAAAATCAAAACCTTATCCTTCTTTTTGTTTCTCTTTAAGGATGTTTTCGTTGTAATTCAAGAAAAAGTTTATCCAAATATTTCTTGAAACACGAAGAATAAAAGGGAAAGTAGCAATCAAGGTAAGCGTGATTACAAGAAAAGTATAATGTCTGTTTAAATTCAAAAAGAAATAAGAAATAACAAACGCAGCTGTGGCTATTGCAACTCCAACAGCATAGCTTACATACATGGCTCCGTAAAAGAAAGAAGGTTCAATTTTAAATTTAATTCCGCAATGACTACAGTGTTCATTCATCTTCAAAATCTTTGTAGTCTTATAAGCATTAGGCTCCGTATACATTTCACCCTGATGGCAAACCGGACAGGTGCCCGTAAAAATGCTATAAAGTTTTGTTCCTTTCAACATGCTCATATCACTTGTTTTTTAACTTTGCAAAGTTAAGCATCTTATGAGAATTAAAATAATTTCGATTTTATTTAGCGCATAGGACTGATAACTATCATAAATTTATACTACATAGAATGGTAAATGTTTATAACCTTTCTGTCTCGTTTCAAGGAGATTATCTTTTTGAAAACGTTACGTTTCAACTAAAACCGGGAGACAGAGTTGGATTGATTGGAAAAAATGGTGCCGGAAAATCTACCATGCTTCGGATTTTGGCGGGAGAACAAGAATACGACGAAGGACAAATCGCTACAGATAAGGAAATATCCATCGGATTTTTAAAACAGGATATCGATTTTGTCAAAGGGCGAACCGTATTGGAAGAAGCATACGAGGCATTTGTAACCATCAGAGATTTAGAGCAAAAACTGGAACACATCAACACACAGCTTTCCGAACGTGAAGATTACGAAAGCGAAGGCTATCATCAATTGATGATTGACCTCAACGATATTCAACATCAATATGAAATTCACGGCGGGTATACGTATCAAGGCGAAACCGAACGTATTTTGCAAGGATTGGGATTTCAAAGAGAAGATTTTCATATGCCCACCGAAACCTTTTCGGGAGGCTGGAGAATGCGTATCGAACTGGCAAAATTATTGTTGCAAAACAATGATATCCTGTTATTGGACGAACCTACCAACCACCTCGATATCGAATCCATTTTATGGTTGGAAGATTTTCTGCAAACCTATCCCGGGGTGGTCGTTATCGTTTCTCACGACCGTATGTTTTTAGATAATGTAACCAACAGAACAATTGAAATTTCCCTCGGGAAAATTTATGATTTCAACAAGCCGTATTCCGAATATCTTTTATTGCGTAGCGAATTCAGAGAACAACAACTGGCAGCACAAAAAAATCAACAAAAACAAATAGAACACACCGAAAAATTAATCAATAAGTTTCGAGCCAAAGCAAGCAAAGCTTCTATGGCGCAATCCCTTATCAAGAAGTTGGATAAAATCGATCGAATTGAAGTGGACGAAGACGACAATAGTGTGATGTCTTTGCGCTTTCCGGTTTCGGTGACTCCGGGCAAGGTTATTCTAACAACAGAAAACGTCTCCAAATCCTACGGAGAAAACAAGGTGTTGCAAAACGTAAACCTCTTGGTCGAAAGAGATGCGAAGATTGCTTTTGTAGGTCAAAACGGACAGGGAAAATCGACGTTGGCGAAAATAATTGTCGGTGAAATTCCCTATTCGGGAAAACTAACCCTCGGTCACAATGTTCAAATCGGATATTTTGCACAGAATCAAGCGGATTATCTGGACGGCGACAAAACGGTGTTGGACACGATGATTGACGCCGCAAACGAAAGCAATCGCAGCCGGGTGCGTGACATCTTGGGGTCGTTCCTTTTTCGTGGAGATGAAGTAGAAAAATACGTCCGCGTGTTGAGCGGAGGAGAACGAAACCGACTCGCACTTGCAAAATTGTTGTTGCAACCGTTTAACGTGCTCGTGATGGATGAGCCGACAAACCATTTGGACATCAAATCTAAAAATGTATTGAAAGAAGCCTTGATAAATTTTGAAGGAACCTTACTGTTGGTGTCGCACGACAGGGATTTTTTGCAAGGGCTGACCACCAAAGTGTATGAGTTTAAAGATCATCAGATTAAAGAATATTTAGGCGATATTGATTATTTCTTGGAACAACGCAATCTCGAAAATCTAAGAGAAGCCGAAAAGAAAACAAAATCCGAATCCAAAACAGTTGAAAAGAACGAATCAAAAACCAATGATTATGAAATTCAAAAGCAACTTAAATCCTTAAAAAACAGACTGTCCAATGTGGAGCGTACTATTTCCAAATTGGAAAGTGAAATTGAAAAAGCAGATATAAAGCTGTTGAACAATTACGATGAAGCCGTAGCGCAACCCGACTTTTTTAAAAAATACGAACAGAAGAAACAACAATTAAACCGCGAAATGGAATCCTGGGAAAAGTTGGTAAATCAAATCGATGCCTTGGAATAATCCGTTTACAAATTTTTCAACAAACCGGGCAGAATTGCTTCTTTTAAAGCGCTTTCCAGGCTGATCCAAAGTTGATTAAAAACTGATTGCGTCTTGTTACGAGGGGTTTTGCCCGTACTCTCATTAAACGATTCCTCGTGATTTTTGCTGTCTTTTGGAATGACAATATTGGCAGCAGCTGAAATCAATTTTCGCTTTTTCTTTTTGTCTTTATTTAGGATATTTACTTTCAAATCGGAATATTTAATGCGCAAATCGGTGGTGGAATTTTCATTGTTCCCGTCAATGATAAAATAGGTCTTATGTGCCGTTCCCTCTATTTCGGCATTGAGATTTGGGCGTACAAAATCTTTGATTCGCCCGGCGTCAAAAGCTGAAACTTCCGCCTTAAACAAAAATTGGTCCATCGGGCTGTGAACGTCCAATTCCCAAGTAGCGGCAACCCGTGCGTTGTTCATAAAAACGGTATGAATTTCAGCAACAACAGGATTTTTGTATGTGTTCCCAACTTGAGCAATTTTAGCATTTAAATCGGAGAAAGTCAGTTTTCCGCCGCGATTTTCTTTTTGATGCCGTTCGGTATATCCGATTTGCGCATTCGTAATTTCAAGCGAATCTACCGAAAGATCAAAATCCAACGTTCGCAACGACCGATTATACAAAGGTTTGAAAGTGGTATCGTCAGCAATCGTTTTGTCGCGATAAATGGCAACAT
>JAAYLC010000199.1 GCA_012522045.1 Bacteroidota bacterium | reverse complement strand
CTGCTAATTACTTAACTAAAATGGGGATAAGTTTTTAATTTTTATCAAAGATGCAAGTTGTTAAAATAATATTTTTATTTAATTTATTGACATTTATAGGATGCAATAACTCTAATGAAAAATTAGTTGATTTCCAGCCATTAAAATTAGATGGTACAAGAGATGTCATATCTCAAATTGCTGCCGGTTTTAATCCTGAAAAAAAATATGATTATTGGGCATGTGTAAGATCGACGATTTCTTATAATAACTCAATTTTAATTTTGTATGAGACAAAAAAAGATTTATATACAGTCGATGATTTTAAATTATTGAATGAAGGTTTTTATAATACAGGACACCATTTTGATTGGGCTTATTATCTGGTAACCATAAAAGACGGGAGTATTGATTACATTACCGAAATGGACGAATTGTTGAGTTTTTTGGGGGAGATAGACACTATGGAAGAGGCATTATTGATAGCTAGGATAAATGGTTTTGGAGTGGATTTCGACAATCCAAAAGGAGGTTCTTATCGGAAAACCAAAGATGGATTTGAGTTTTTGCTAATGGATAGTGCACCTTTACCTAAAATAGAATTTACCCAATATTGGGTAAAGGTTGATAAAAAAGGAAATGTCACTTCTGAAAAAGGAGAGACATATTGTTTCTCTATGTGCGAATGTTATAAAAGCGGTTGTGATTATTAAAATACTACCTTTACGACGCCACCGGCGTAAAACTAAAAAAAACCGTGACAGACGGAAACACATCACAGATTACTAACACCCATTATTCAGGAGGTTTTCAATACACCGAAGACCATTTGGATTTCTTCCCGCATGCGGAAGGGTACGTGAATGTGATTGATTATTCGGCGTTTCATTATGTTTATACTTACAAAGACCATTTGGGAAATATCCGTTTAAAATACACCTTAGACCCGGATACGAATGAAACGGCGATTTTGGAAGAAAACCATTACTATCCGTATGGCTTAACCCACCAAGGCTACAACGCAGACCACAAGTTTTTCATTGCCATTAATGAGATTATTGAACTTGTGGAGGTTACTTCTATTATGGATGATAAGTATAAGTATAAGTTCAACGGAATGGAGTGGCAGGACGAGCTGGATTTGAACCATTATGATTTTGGGGCGCGGAATTATGATCCGGCACTTGGACGTTGGATGAATATAGATCCGTTGGCGGATGATTCAAAACAAATTGATGTTTCTCCATATGTTTATACAACCAATAATCCGATTCGTTTTACCGATCCAACAGGAATGAAATGGGAAGATCCGGTTGAAGCGAAAAAACTCCAGAAAAACATTGAAAACCGACGAGATAAACAACAAAATGATATTAATCGAATTCAAAATAAGATTGATAATAAAAATTTATCTGAGAAAGCAATTGCAAGAAAACAAAAAAGATTAGACAATAAACAGGGAAGAGTAGATGAAATGGACAAAAGCATAGAAGACATTGATTTGCTTGATAAAAGCGAGCATACCTTTAGGTTAGTAGGTGGTGGAGAATTAAATCGAGTAACACAAGGAGATGATGGTGTTATAAATATTCAAGGTTCAAGTGATGCTATACATATACACGAAATCAGACATGTGTCATTGTCCTTAAGTTCTGAAGAAGGAATGCAGTTTTCAAATGAAAGTGGATATCTGAAGACTACTCAAGGAATTGGGTTATTGGACGAAATGGAAGGTTATAAAGCGCAATATGCTTTTCGTCCGGGTTCTTTGCCCTTTTCAGTGAAGAATATTAATGAATTTAATCCTTCCGGAAGAAATCGAGTTTTAATGACTCGAAATATAGGGAGTTTAAATCATAAAGGAAAACCTGTATATAAAGAAATTAATAAACTTCATAAACAATATGAAGCAAATGGTACATATAAACGATTATGAATAAACATACAATACTTTTGTTATTTTTTTTTTCTACGCCTTATTAATTAAGTTATATTTGTGTGTTTTTATAACCTTTCTTCTACAAATTATGAAAAGATTTTTATTCATTTTCGGAATTGCTGTGCCAACGATGATTACCGCACAAGTGGATTTCGAGAAAATAGCGATGACTCCCGAAGAGATTGCTCAGAATTTTGAATATATGATTACGGCCGATATTGACGGCGACGGATTTCAAGATATTGTTGCAAGCGGAGATAGAGGTCTCTCCTGGTACCGGAACGACGGTACCGGAAAATTTTATGGAAATCGTAATTTAATTCACGATTTTAGTATGAGAGTAACCATGGTTGCCGCCGATTTTGATAATGACGGCTATACCGATATTGTTGTAGGGTCGGTCAGTTCGAATGGCACGCTCGCTTGGTTTAAAAATATTGACGGCCAAGGAAACTTCGGACCAATGCAACTCATTTCAAATGTCAATACTTACTATCCGGTTCTGGTTGCCATGGATGTTGACGGTGACGGTGATATGGACTTGATCGCATCCAGCCGAAGTACGGGAGAATTGGTTTGGTATGAAAACCTAACCGGCACGGGAACCTTTTCGCAGCGAAAGATTATTGATGCCGGCGTGTCGGCAATGAAGATTCTATTGGAAGATTTGGACAATGACGGTCGCGATGACTTGATCATATCCAATTTGAGCGGTGTTCGCTGGTATAAGAATGTGGGAGGACAAACTCCTTTTGTTTTCCAAGAAGTTATTTATTCCATCTATTCTATAGTGGATATTGCGGTTTCCGATTTAAATGGAGACGGTCATAAAGACATTGTTATTTTGGGATCCTATTTATACTGGGTTCAAAACAATGGCAATGCCACCTCTTGGACTACTCACTATATTGAAAGTGATCTTGATTCTGTCACGCGAATGATAATGGCAGATGTTGATAATGACGGGAAAGAAGACCTTCTAATAAAAAACATAAATGAAATAAGGTGGTACAAACAAGAAATTGAAGATGGAGAAATTATTTTTAACAGTTCAACTCTCGTTACAGAAAACTCAAACAGAGGAAAAGGATTTATCGCAACAGATATAGACAACGATGGTAATATCGACATTATAAATGCAGGTTTTAATACTTCTCATATTGCATGGTATCTAAACAACGGAAGTGGAACCTTCGATCAAGAAACTATTGTTACAAACTATATTTGGTCACCAATTAAAATACAAACTGCCGATATCAATGGCGACTCCCTCCTTGATATTGTATTCTTTGACCAATACCAACCTAAAATCGTATGGTTGGAAAACTCCGGAAACGATACCTATTTCACCCCGCATTTCATCGATACTAATTTCGACAAAATTGGTTCAGACTTGGCCGTGGGAGATATTACTAACAATGGACATATAGATGTAATCGCATCCGGACAAGACGGTAGGCTGGCTTGGTATGAAAACGACGGGAACGGAAAGTTTGAAAAACACCCTATCGACTTACAATCAAATTCCAATGTACTTCGAGTTGCATTAGTCGATCTGGATGGCGACGGAAAATTAGACATTGTAGGCTCTACTCATGAAATATTTTGGTTAAGAAACTTGGGAGGAGGTATTTTTGCCGAACGTCAAATAATTCTCAGTTTTGTTGGCGGTACAAGCATGGAGTTTTATGATATAAGCAACAACGGATTGCCCGATATTATTGTTGGCTCAGGCTTTCACCAAGATGGTATTCGATATATCGAAAACCAAGGCAACGGTAATTTTAGAGTTCGAGTGATTCAAAATTCATGGCTTGTTCACCCTGAGTCTATTCAAATTATAGATGTTGACGAAGATGGACTTCCTGATATCGTTGCCGGAATTGAACTCGGACATTCAGGATCGCGATTGGTGTGGTACAAAAATCTTGACTATAATGAATTCTCATCTGAAAATGTCCTCAGCGGAAGCAACCCTTTCAGTTCTGTTATTGCCGGAGATTTAAACCTTGACGGAAAAGACGACCTTGTTTATGTGCATAGAATGGAAAAAAAACTGTACTGGCAGAGAAAGACTACCGGATCTTTTGCTTCTAAATTATTAATTGACGATACTTCACCTTTGCTGCCAAATACAGTTTCTATGGCTGATGTTGATGGAAATGGTTCGACCGATTTGCTCGTAGGATTTGTGCATGGCCAGTTATATAACCCCGGGGAGATTATATTGTACCGTAATACGGCAGTCATGGGTGTGGAGGAACCAACAACAATTGAAAAAACCATTATCTACCCCAATCCGGTGGAATCTTCTTTCGAAATTAAATCGGCATCGGCAATTTCCAAGATTAGTGTCTATGATTTTACAGGAAGAAAAGTTCTTGAAAAATCCGGGTCCAATCATCTTGACATGTCCAACGAACCTTCCGGACTTTACATCGTGAAAATTGAAGATATTTCGGGTAATACGAAAGCTATCAAAATCGTGAAGAATTAATTTTTGACATCATCTAATACTGAACAAAAAACCCCCGCTTGCGCGAGCGTCCCGCTCGTGTTCCCACACTTTGCGAGTCTTCAATCATTAGTTGATTTTTATAAAAATCTAAAATAAGGTATCTTTGATGGAGCACACTTGTTATAAGGGAAAAGTTTGATTGTATCCATAACAATCCTATAAAGGCTGGGTTGGTTACAGCGTCTTGGGAAATGGAAGCACAGTAGTGCCGGAAATTATGCGGAGCTGGATGCCGTTATTCCGATTGATGATATTGGATTTCTTGGATGAAGTTTTAAAATAATGATGGAAACCACTGTTACGGTGAACCGGACGGAACGCCTGCGCCGGCGGGGGAAAAAATATTCCCACAGCATGCAAAATTGTATCAATTCCCCATACATTTTTGTGCAATTCTCTAAAAATCATTACATTTACGAAAGCGCATTTTTTCTTATTGATTTTCAAAGGTTTAAGAAATAAGCAAACTTCTAAAAATAACATGTACAACTTTCCGGAAAAACATGTACAACTTTCAAAAAATATTTGCGCAACTTTCAAAAAAAACATGTGCAACTTTCATAAAAAATAAGCATAGCTTTTGTAAATAATATGCACAAGTTTCATTCAAAATGCTTGGCTTTTTTGTTATAATGTACAGACAAAGTTTTGTTTTTGTCAGTTGCTTTTTTCATATTTCACCTGTGGTTGAAAAAACATAGAAAAGGGAATGGCGAAAAAGCTTTCTGTTTTTGGTTGGGAAAAATAGTGCGTTAAGAAAGGAACGGTAAAGCAAACGAAGCAATCGTGCGGGAGCTTGTAAATAGGTCGGTTGCATTGTTGGAAAGTTTATCTTGCGCAGAACTAACTACATCTCCTTTAATTGTACTTCCCTGATTTTTTTAAATAAATCTGAAGAATAAACAAAGTCGATGACGTCTTCATTATCAGTTTTGAAAATTTTGTCGTTGGTTCCTTCCCATACCAATTTCCCGTTTTTTAACAACACAATTTTTTCGCCGATTTCCATTACCGAGTTCATATCGTGAGTTACCACAACAGTTGTCATATCGTATTCGTGGGTGATTTCCTGAATTAGATTGTCAATTAAGGTTGCTGTTTTAGGGTCGAGTCCGGAATTGGGTTCATCACAGAATAAATATTTAGGTCGGTTTACGATGGCTCGAGCAATGGAAACTCGTTTTTGCATTCCTCCGGATATTTCAGAAGGGAATTTTTTATTTACATTGTCTAAATTAACGCGTTTTAAAACTTCATTGACTCGTTCTAAGCGTTCCTTTTTTCGTTGTTTGGTAAACATGCGAAGCGGAAACATGACGTTATCTTCAATATTCATTGAATCAAACAATGCGCCTCCTTGAAAAAGCATCCCGATTTCTTCTCTCAATTTTCTTTTTTCGTCATCGTCCATAATCTGAATTGCCCGGTCACCGTAATAAATTTCACCTTGCTCAGGAGTAAAAAGTCCGATGAGGCACTTTAATAAAACCGTTTTTCCGCTACCGCTTTGTCCTAAAATCAAATTGGTCTTTCCCCGATCAAATTCGGTAGTAATTCCTTTTAAAATTTTTTCTGTCCCGAAACTTTTATGTACGTTTTCAACTTTAATCATTAGCTTAGCAATAATTGGGTTATGATATAATTGGCTAAAATGATAAGCACGCTTGTCCACACAAAGGAATTGGTGCTTGCACGTCCTACTTCCAAAGCGCCCCCGCTCCCGCGCGATTGCATCGCGTGGTCTCCCAGACTTTAATTGAGTGACAGTATTAACTTTTCTTGTCTCGATATCATTTAGCAGCCTGTGTTTTTCTGATATTAAGAAATAGCAATATCTTTAAAATATGAGTCGCAATTATAAATTCCATAATCCTGAAGGACTTTATT
>JAAYLC010000189.1 GCA_012522045.1 Bacteroidota bacterium | reverse complement strand
ACTAATATACAATAATATTATGTCTTTAATTCAGTAAATAAACCATTTTTAACTATATTTGGAGGAAGTTGTGCAACAGGCACAATGTATAACCGCAATTACGGCGGATTCGACTACGTCCGAATCCACTCGGAATTGCTAACGTCTGTGATAAACCGAAAATTAACGCATATTAACCCGTAACTGACGGTTATACGAGACCGTTAGCGTGCATTGTAACGGACGACCGTACCAGACAAAAACGGAATAATGAATGACAACGATACAAAGCGACTTTCAAGACTGACGGCAATTCTAACACAGTTGCAAGCCAAACGACTTTTGACAGCAAAATCACTTGCTGACAAATTCAACGTAAGTATTCGTACCATTTACAGGGACATCAGAACATTAGAACAAGCAGGTGTTCCGATTGTAACGGAAGATGGAAAAGGTTATACATTAATGGAACACTATCGGCTTCCACCCGTTACGTTCACAGAAAACGAAGCCAATGCTTTGATTACGGCAGAACAAATTGTGTTAAAAAACAAAGACACTTCATTTATCAAAGCCTATTCAGAAGCTATTATCAAAATCAAAGCCATATTAAAAAACAGCATAAAGAACAAGGTCAATCTACTTGCCGAACGTGTGTATTTTTCCCAAAACGAAACAGACGAAAGGACAAGCAATCATTTATTATCTATACAATTTGCCCTGACTAATTTTTGTCAAACAGCAATAACCTACACAGACGAAGCCAATAACGTAACAGATAGAATAATTGAACCTTTTGCTTTATTAAGCACACAGGAAAAATGGCTGCTTATAGCTTGGTGTCGTTTACGTAATACATTTCGGTTTTTTCGCCTTGACAGGATTAACAAACTAACTGTCTTTTCAGAAAAGTTTGAACCTCACAAATTGACCCTGCAAGAATATTTTGAAAAATATCACTAATCTTTCCCTACCCCTGACATAGGGCTGTCATAATTCTGTTTTACTTTTGCAGACAAGAAAGTAAAAAATGAAGAAAACACTTATTCAAGGGGCTATCGTGGTGCTAACAGTTTTCTGCACAGCCTGCAATAACAGTAGTAATCAACCGACAAAATCAGAAAGTAAAATGGACAACAAAACAATTACAGACATTCTTGCTTCACAATATAAAGCAAGTCTTGGTATGCTTCGTCAGGGATTGGAAAAAGTACCCGAAGAACAATGGAGCACCGAAGAATACAACAACCCGAATTGGCAAATTGCCTATCACGTTTTATGGGGGACAAAATTTTATTTAGGAGCTAACCCCGAAAGTTATGTTCCTTTTGACAATGCCATTGAAGGAGCTGAAAGTCTCGGTGGAAATCAAGATTGGGAAAATCCTGAAGAAGGAACAAAGATTGAAGGCTTTCATACAAAAGAAGAGTTGATTTCTTTTATAGATAATATAGAGAGCAATCTACTTTCTTCTATTGAAGCACTTCCGCTTAATGACAATTCAGGGTTTGAATGGTATCCTTATTCCCGATTGGAACTTCACATCAACAACATACGCCATATTCAACATCACACGGCACAAATTATTGAACGTTTAAAAGCAAAAGGAATAACAGGATTTCCTTGGCGGGCAGACCAAAATCCACCACAAGAATGGTAACAACAACGACCCGCTAACAGGCGTTTGGCTCAATGGCGGGTTAAGTGGTTAATTGAACATTCTACCTCGCATCAACTTTTGTGGTGTATTGACAGTTTTGTACTCCGAAATCCGCCACTGCGCCAAGCGCCAAAACGTTAGGGTGCATTTTAGAACAGACCGACAAAAAATCGTAAATTTGAAATATGAACGAGACGACAATATATTCAATAGGACACGGAAACAAAAAGATTGAGGACTTCATCAAGGAACTCAAAACTTTTGAAGTACAATTTCTGCTTGACATTCGGTCTAAACCGTTTTCAAAGTGGAATCCTCAATTCAATCAAAATGAATTAAAGTTCAAACTTGAAGAAAATGGTATTAAATATGTTTTTGTTGGAGACACTTTAGGAGGTCTTCCCGAAGATAGGAGCTGTTATGACTATAATGGAAAAGTCGTTTATGACCTTATAAAAGAAAAAGACTTTTTCAAAGAAGGACTTGAAAGATTGACAACTGCAAATGAAAAGCATATTAAGCTTGCAATTATGTGTAGTGAATCAAAGCGAGAAGAATGCCATAGAAGTAAACTAATTGGTCAAGAATTGCTTAAAAAGCAAATATCCTTGAAACATAAAGTTTCTGACAAATTAGTTAAATCACAAGAGATGGTTATGGCAGAATTAACCAAAGGAAAGGGAACGGTCGACCTTTTTGGTAACGAAATTGACTTCACATCCCGAAAATCATATTAAAATGGAATTTTTTACAATAGGAGTTTATAACTCAACTGAACAAGAATACTTTAAAAAGCTGACAGAAAACAACATTGACACCTTTTGTGACATTAGGCAACGTAGAGGAGTTAGGGGTTCACAATATGCTTTTGTTAATAGTAATAGGCTTCAACAGAAATTGAATGACCTTGATATTAAATACGGTCACGTTATGGAACTTGCACCAACAAGCGAAATACGAGACCTTCAAAAAGAAGCGGACAATCAAAAAGGAGAGTTAAAGCGTGACCGTAACAAATTGGGTCAGGTTTTTACGATTGCCTACAAAGACAGAATTTTAAACAAATTTGATTTTGATTCTTTCATTGACAAGTTAGATGAAGTAGGTGCAAATAGAGTGGTTTTATTTTGCGTTGAAGAAAAGCCAGAAGCTTGTCATAGGTCAATAGTGACAGACAAATTAGAAAAACTTGGCTACAAAATAACTCACTTGTAATGGATGTAATTATTGTTTCAAAAACACATATGTCTAATGCCGCTTGCGTTGGTGGTGTTCTTGCCAATGGCAAGTTTGTAAGACTTTTAAATTCTGATGGATATAATCAGGATTCTGATACAGATATTGAAGTAGGTGAAGTATACACAATTAGCTTTTCTGAAAGGGAAGACAAAACTCCACCACATATAGAAGATATTTTAGTCCATTCAATGACTTACAAATTCACATTTGAGAGCATAGACAAAATGGTGGAATATTTGACTTCTAAATTGAAAGTAAAAATATGGAAAGGAAGTTCTGATGTTCTTTTTGATGGCAATTTACAGTGGACAAGTGGCGGAAGTGGCTACATTTCAGAAAGCGGAGGAGTTCCTAGTAACAGCGTGGGTTTTTGGATACCTGACAAGGATTTAAAACGAAATGATTTTAATGAAAAAGTAAGATATAGCTACCCTCTTAGGTGGAGAAACATTTCTTATGTTGGATTTCAAAACCCAATTGATTTAATCCCAGCAGGAACCTTAGTAAGAGTATCATTAGCAAGATGGTGGTCTCCAAATGACGATGAAGAAAGGTGTTATTTACAACTTTCAGGTTGGTATGGTTTACCTGATCCTTCAAGTTCAGAAAGTGCTGATGATGAAGACGATGACTTACCTTGGTGAAAGAAAAACGCACCCTAACATCACCTATACGCAAGCAGGGGTTTCGTGCTTCGTAGGACAGAAAAACAGTAAAATTAAAGTTCAGTTCTTCGTAGGAAGTTCAGTGGTTAAAATCCCTGCCTTCGCATAGCCGCGGAACGTCAAACTGTCTAAAAACCCTCTTCATTTAACTTTATTATTTTCTTTGATTTCTCTTGTGGTTTCGACTGTTTTTTTGTAATTTCATGCTTTGTAAATCACTTTTTTATTATGAAGTATATTT
>JAAYLC010000073.1 GCA_012522045.1 Bacteroidota bacterium | reverse complement strand
ATAAAAAAAGTACGCTGGAAAAATCAGTAAAAAACTAAAAAAGCGCTTAACGATTCATATGAGAACAGTAAACTTCTCTTTGAAGATTAATTCATTTTCGCCCTGAAAAACATCGCTTTAAAAAATAAGAACGAAGTTTTATTCAATTATTTAATAAGCTAGTATTGTATAAATGAAATTTTTAGTTTAGGTTTGCCTTTATAATTCTAAAACTTATATTTGATCATGAAAAAATTTACATTACTTGCTTGCGCTTTTATTGCAGGTTTGACTTTTCAAGCTAATGCTCAGAGTGAAATCGTTCTGTCACAAAATACAGACGAGGTATGGACTCCTAACGGAGTATCTTGCCCCGGAGGAGATAACTGGTGGATGAGATCTTATGATCTTTCAGATTACAGTTTAAACGGAGACGTTTGGGTTAAAGGAATGGAGTTCTCTATTCAAAACATGGATTTTCCAGAAGAATTCGAACTATATGCTTTTGATTATGTAGGATTCCCTACCGGTTTTGATATCTTAAACCCTCCGGCTCCTGTTGCTGTTGCATACCATGAGATTGATTTTACAGATATAGGAGTGAAAGTTCGTGTTGATTTTGAAACTCCCTACCAAACAACAAGCAGTTCTACAATTGTAGTAGCTGTTGTTCAGCCTTTCATTTCAGGCAACGCAGTATTCCTTGGAACAACTGGCGCAGAAACTAAAACTAGCTACATAGCTGCAGAAAACTGTGGTATTCAAGAGCCAGAAACGGTAGCTAACGTTGGATTCCCTGACGCTAGACATCTTGTAAACTTGGTAGTTGACGGAGTTATTTCTACCAATGATGTTCTTGCACAAGGAACTTCAATTTATCCAAACCCAACTACAGATGTGTTTAACGTAACACTTCCTGCAAATGTTGAAGTAACTTCTTCTTCATTAGTTGATATGCTTGGAAGAACTACCGGAGCAGTTTACAGCAACGGACAAATTGATGCTTCTTCATTAGCTAAAGGTGTTTACATCCTTACTCTTGAAACAAACTCAGGAACTTATACTCAAAAAGTAATCAAGCAATAAGAAATTACTTTCTTGAAATTAATATTAAGCCGGCTTAAAAAGCCGGCTTTTTTATTATTATAAATACTGAGTTCATTCAGTCGTTTTTTACCTATATAGAAAATTTACCCTTCATTGGGTATTTTTTATTTAAACCACTCTTTGTAATATTGATAATTTATTTAATCATCCAATATTCTATATCTTATGGAAAAACATCTTAATTTAGAAGAACATTTTATACTTACGGGAAGTAATAACTATCAAATCCTATTTGATGCATCCAAATCACAATTCAGTCATCTTATCCGCGGCAAGTTTGCTTGGAATTCAAAAAATAATTCATCAGTCGAAAGGATTGAATTTATGCTTGACAATCTGAGTACAAGCACACAAAATTTGGTTATATACAGAGCCAACTGGTGTCCTGAATATAATCGAATGGAACTGCACATTGTAAAAGATTCTGAAGCAGAGGTAAGAACTACAGCAACGTGTGAAATTGAGGAGGGATATGACATAAAGCGCAATATGGAACTTATTTTATGTTATTATGAAACGTATTCAGAAATTGAAGAATGTAGCGATTACGTAATTATTAATCAAAACAGATCTAAAAGGGAGGAAGCATGGGCTCAAGACGACAAAGACGGATCCATATTAATCGGGATAGATATATTCAGACCACAACCTTAATTTTTTTTATTGTTTTTTCTTCAATTGGATTTTACAGTAACAAATTATTTTCTCAAACATCAAAATTTGAACTGGCAGAAAAATACCTTCAAGAGTTTAAAAATGACAGCGCGCAATTTATTTTAGAGTCAATTAATTTATCCACATTAAATAAAGCCGAAGAAGCGCATTTTTATTTATTAAAAGGAAAATTAAATTTTTCAAAAAGTGCTCATGATGCTGCTTTTGCCGATTTTATAGAAGCACGAAGAAAATATAGTGAACTTAATGATTCATGTAATCAATCAAAAGCTACGCTGATGATAATTGAAGTACTGAGTCATCAACCTCACAATCTCATTCCAACACAACCTTTTTTAGATGAATTTATCCTTACTTCCATTCAATGCGGAAAACCGATAGACGAAGCTATAGCGTATTCAAAGCTTGCGGTGGTTTATCTCAAAGCTGAAAATGCAGACAAAGCGATTGAAAACTTTAACAAGGCTATTTCTATTTCCACAAAATTGAGAGACACTTCTCTTGCCACCAATCTTATGTTTAATAAAGGGGTTGTTTATAATACTACATTAAAAAAATTTGACAGTGCATTGTATTTTTTTAAGCACACCGCTCCTTATTACATAAAGAATAACAGTCAGGAATATCTTTCCTACAATTACAACAATCAGGCAGAAGCTTACAAAAAGAAAGGAGACTATCAAACTGCAATTAAATATTATCGAAAAGCCGATTCGATACCACTCCGTAAATTCAGTTTAAAAACAAAACGTATTTTTTACAAAAACATAGCCGATGTATATCACAAAGCCGGCCAGTATGACTCGGCATATTTTTATTCCCAAAAACTTTTAAACATCAATGACAGCATAAATGAAGTGGCACAAAACATCAATATGGCTGAGATAAAAGAACAGTACGACAATGAAAAATTACGAGCAGACAAACTGGAATTGGAAGCCAAACAGACCCAAAACAGAAACATTGCGTTTGGTTTAGGCGGCGGATTATTGAGAGTTTCAATCATCGGATTTTTACTGGTAAAAAATACTCGAAAAAAACAACGCATTGCTGAACAACAACGCGAAATTGAGATTAGAAAAACTGAAAAAATCTTAAAAGAACAAGAACTTGCCACCATTGACGCGATGATTGCCGGACAAGAGAAAGAACGCGAACGATTGGCAGGAGAACTTCACGATTCCGTAGGAGCCACATTGGCAGCAGCACGCTTGCAATTTGAACATCTCAAAAAAAACAAAGATACCCTTGACAATCTCTCTGAAATCTTTGATAAAACAAGCAGTTTGTTAGAAGATGCCTACACAGAGATAAGAACCATGGCACATCTTAAAAACAGTGGTGTTATTGCAAAAAACGGACTTTTGCCGGCTATTAAAAAATTAGTCAGAAATACTTCCGGAACAAATGATTTGACAATAGAGCTCAATTATTTTGGATTAAATGACCGTTTAGAAAATTCGTTGGAGATAACAATTTTCAGAGTCATTCAAGAGTTGGTCACAAACATCATAAAACACTCCGGCGCTACCCATGCCCATATTTCGATTACCCAATTAAAAGAAACACTAAGCATTATTGTTGAAGATAACGGGAAAGGATTTAAATACAATCCGTTAAAATCAACTGAAGGAATGGGCTTAGCGCATATTGAAAGAAGAATTGAACTTTTAGAAGGCACTATGGAAATAGATTCTACCCTAAATAAAGGAACGACAATTTTAATAGACATACCACTATGATAACAATTGCAATTGCAGAAGATCATCAAAGTTTAGTAGACGGAATTAGTTTGCTGCTCAAATATGAAAATCAATTTACCATTGTTGGTACAGCTAATGACGGGGAGGCACTTATTGATATTGTCAGAAAAAAGAAACCTCAGATTGTCTTGACTGACATTAAAATGCCAAAAATTGACGGAATTGCCGCTACGAATATTATAAAAAAGGAATTTCCGGAAATTAAAGTTATAGCTTTTACAATGTTTAATCAGGAAGAGGCCGTATCGCAAATGATTGCTGCGGGAGCTTCAGGATATTTATTAAAAGATTCTCCCTTGGAAGAAGTTTTAAATGCAATTAAAACTGTAGCTGCGGGTGAAAATTTCTTTGACGATGCATTAATAATCGATTCCGTTGAAGGAAATTACAGCACCACCAACCACAAATCAATCTTGTCTAAAAGCGAGCGAGAAATTCTGAAATATATCGCAGAAGGAAAATCCAGCAGTGAAATTGCCCAATTGCGATTTACAGCCGTATCTACGGTTGAAAAACACCGTAAAAATATGATACACAAACTGGGATTATCCGGAAAAAGCGAATTGTTACGGTATGCATTGGAACGAAAATATGATTTTTAAAAATACAAGTCGGCAAAAAATACCTTCTATTGGGTATTTTCTAACTGATATGCATACGCTACTTTTGAATAGAGCATTTTTAAGTGGGGAAATGATGTTCAATTAAGAAAAGAGTGTTGTATAAATGATCAACACTCTTTTTCGTTTATAGCAAGTTGTAGTTTGAATCAGAATCTCATTGTCAATCGAACATTGTAAATCCGAGGCGACAAATAGTTCGGAACTGAATATTGAGTTTTAGTATAAACATCACGTACAAACGTATTGGTAATTGAATTTTGAACATCGAACATATTAAAAATTTCAGCGCCTATACTCAATTCTTTAAAAGGTTTTAGCCATCCGGATTCTTTGAGTTTTTCTTCATGAATAAGAACGTAACTCATCCCAATATCTGCTCTTTTATAATCTCTTAATCGCGTTTGGTAGTTATACGGATCGGCATAACTTGGAGAACCTCCGGGCAATCCGGTATTGTAAACCAAGTTTAAATACATTTTCAAATCGGGAATAACTGCGACATAATCTTGAAACAATACAGCAAATTTCAACCGTTGATCGGTAGGGCGATAAATGTATCCTTTGTCGTCAATATTTTCTTCGGTTTTCATATAGCCGAAACTAAACCAACTTTCGGTTCCGGGGACAAATTCTCCGGCGATGCGCATATCTAAACCATAAGCATAAGCTACCGCATTGTTATTTGCCCGATATCGGATTCTCACATTCTCCAAAGTATAGGGATTTACATCCGTCAAATATTTATAGTAAGCTTCGGTATTTAATCGAAATTTACGGTCCCACATTTTAAAACTGTAATCGTTGCCCAGTACCACATGAATAGATTGTTGTGCTTTTACTTCAGGGCGTACCGTCCCGGTGGAATCTCTGAGTTCTCTATAAAATGTTGGTTGATGGTAAAATCCTCCGGAAAGTCTGAAAACCATGTCTTTATTCCAATTCGGCTTGATGGAAATTTGTCCTCGCGGACTAAAAACAGTATGGGTATGACTGGTAAGATCTTTTCCGCTTACGGTCCAATTATGCGCGCGCACACCGGCATTTAACCACAATTCATGAGCCCCGATTGATCCGCGTTTGCTCCATTGTGCGTATCCTGAAAATCTATGAATCTGAACATCATTTCGGGCTCGAACATCGGTATAAGGAACAATCGGCATTTCGTAAGGTTCATAAGGTTGATTGTTTCCGGGAAGTACAGGCGGTCGAATGGTAAAACCTGTTGAATCAATCATTTCATATTCCTGAATGCGATCGCGTATATCTTCCATCGTATATTTTGCACCATATTCTATAATATGATCAGAAACTTTCCATATTCCTTTATGTTCAACATTAAATATAAGCGCATCCAGATCATTTCGTGCATGTGTTAATTGTCCTCCGACACCCCGTGTGTATTCAACTTCTCCTAAACCGGAGCCGCCTATGTCGGTATTAACATTTCCCAATCGATATTCCGCTAAAATATCATAATGTTCCTGTTCCGTAGTTTGATATAAAGAGGCAATGAATTTTGCCGTATAATTATCAGAAATCGACCACGTAGATTTTAACGCTCCAAAATAAGTGTTGTATCTATCTTTTTCCTGACCTTCATAAAATACGATTAATGCCAAGGGTTCTGCAATCGTTCCAAAATTAGTCTGGCGAATAAGTGGCTGATACTGATAATCATTAATGGAAATATTCCCTAAAAATGAAAGTTCAAAACGGGTGGAAAATCGATACGTCCAATAACTTTGAACATCGGCATATCGCGGTTGATAATTGGTTTCTGTTTCTTTTGCTTCGACAATTAAGCTGTTATCCCGATACCGAATTCCGGTAATGGAAGACAACCTGCCATTTTTAGAAGCATACTCAAAAGCACCGTTGAGTCCGAGCAGACTCAAATCCAATGATGCTCCAAAACTCACCGGTTTTCGATAGGTAATATCTAATACCGAAGACAATTTATCCCCGTATTTTGCTTGAAACCCACCGGCAGAAAACTCAACGTTGCTTGTCAAATCACTGTTCACAAAACTGAGTCCTTCTTGTTGACCGCTTCTTATCAAAAAGGGGCGGTACACCTCAATTTCATTTACATACACGAGATTTTCATCATAATTTCCACCTCTTACGGCATATTGTGTGCTCAACTCGTTATTCCCGCTGACGCCGGGCAATGATTTTAAAAGATTTTCCACACCCGGATTGGTTCCTACCATTTTTCTCACAACTTCCGGAGAAAGTGATGTAACACCTTCTACTCTCCTATTCTCTCTACCGGAAATCACTACTGTCCCAATGCGTTCTATGGTTGTACTCAGTATCGGATTGTATTCAAAATCTTCGTTTGCAGAAAGATTGAGCACGATTGAAGCAGGTTTGTACCCCACGTGTGAATACGTTAATTCAACATTCTGATTTGCAGGAATTTCTGTAATATAAAATCCATTTAAATCGGAAATCGTTCCGGTGTCATTAAAAAGGATATTGGCACCGGCAATCGGTTGATTATTTTCATCAAAAACAATTCCGCGAATCGTTGCTTTTTGTCCAAATAAGGAGTTTCCTCCAATCAACAACAAAAAAAGCGCTATAAAAACAGGTGATTTCAACAAGAGATTAATTAGATTTTCTATAAAATTTAGTTTCAAAAGTAGTGCTATTTCCTGTATTATCAATAACTACCAATTTCAAATTGTTTTCAGCATCTTGAATGACGTTATCTGAAAAATCATAGGTTAAAGTTTTTGTCTTATATTCATATTCCATAAGTATGAACTTTCCGTTTATAGTAGCTCGGTATGCGCTGATTCCGCTTTCGTTATCTTCAATCTTCACTCTTAAGGTGCTTTCATTGCTCAACCATTTTCCTTCGGAAAAATTTACCGGGGTGACCCTTGGAGGAGTTACATCTTGTGCGATGGTGTAATTTCCAAAGTTTCGAATGGTAGCGGTAAGTTTTTCGCCACTTCTTCGAGTGGGAACATAACGCGGGGCTCCACGATATTGAATGAGGCCGATATAAAGTTTTGCTCTGTCTTCCACGGCATATTGAGAAATATCGGCAGTTAGTGTAATGGATTTATGCAACGGAACTTCATCTTTGTGTAAATCAATGGTATCTCCCTGAGCATTAATTTCTAAATATGCATCTTCATAAAGTGCACCGATGGGAAAATAAACAAGAAATTTACCTTTTGTCAAAGAAGTTGCATAATTTGAATGAATTAAATCTGTTCCTTCATTTTTTACTCTAGGAATTAAAACTTCTCCCCTTTTTCCGTGAATGGGAACAATTATCGTGGTCTCGTTGCCTGCAAAATCAAAAACGCTGATTGTATAAGAATAATCTAAGGTATCTTGAATTTCCAAAAATCCGTCATTGTAATCTTGAACGATAATACTCAACGGATTTGAAGATTCTCTAAAAAGTTTTTGGATTCGGTCTCTGTTTATTCGAAAATGTTCATAATCGATATAGCGGTTAATATAACGTGTTTCATCAAAAGAAAATCTGTCCAATCGCACCTCAAAACTTGTCTTAGCATTCAATTGAGTACTGATGCGATAAACCCCATTTTGATTGGTTCCGCCGTTCAATCGATCAATTGCGGCGATTCCAAAACCAATTTTCCCAAATGCTTCGATGCCTTCTGTGGTGTAGGTGCCGTCTTTAATTTTAACCAGCCGTATTTTAGATTTATTTTGGTTGTAATTTACATGGGCGCTGTCTCCCACAGGATACGCATAGAGCCCGTTAATTATTGGCGGAATATCATCTTTTAGTTCTATTCCAAAAAGCATCGGATTCATGGGGCGTTGTGATCCATCCCTAATTTCAAAATGCAAATGCGGCCCTCCACTTCCTCCGGTATTGCCGCTATAACCAATTAAATCTCCTTTTTTTACGGGCAACACAGATGCTTCAGGATACACTTGTATTTCATAGGATTCTTTGCTGTACTGTTGTTTTTTTACATATGCTTCAACTTCACCTGCATATTTTTGCAAATGCGCATAAACCGTAGTATATCCGTTTGGATGAAGAATATAAAGGGCTTTGCCATATCCAAAATGTTGAACGTTTATACGACTGACATACCCGTCGGCAGCTGCATAAACCGGGACTCCTTCGCGTTGTTGCGTCCGAATGTCCAGTCCACTGTGAAAATGATTGTTCCTCAATTCACCAAAAGTACCCGAAAGATACATTGTAATATCTAACGGATGGCTAAAATAATCAGTTGGAACTGTCGGCTGCGCAAAACCAATTGTACTCAGAAAAAAGAAAAGAAAAAAGCTATTTCTCATATTACAAAAGTACGAGAATCAAAATATTAAACTAAAAGTTGTATTTATTTACTTCAATTATACGATTTTTTAGTCAAAAGAATTTGTTAATCTAATGATGTATGCTACTTTTGTAGTTGAAGTATTGAATGTTGGTTTTAATGATGAAACTGTCTGAAGTTGTTGATTCTCTTGAACATAATGTAAGAAAGCTTCTTGCACAACGAGAGGAATTAAACCAAATAAAAAAAGATTTGGAGGCTGAGGTAGATGAATTACAAGCTCAGAAACTTCAGTTAGAGAGGACAGTGGAAGAATGGAAATTGAAAGCTGAAACATTAAAACACGCAAATTCAATGCTTGGCAGCGACCAATACAAGAGGGAAACAAAATTAAAAATAAATGCTCTTATAAGGGAAATTGATCAATGTATTGTTCAACTTTCCTCATAATTTAAAAAAATGTCAGATTCATTAAAAATAAAGCTTTCGATTGCAGACCGGGTTTATCCATTGACAATTCATCCTTCACGGGAAGAAGGGTTACGAAATGCAGCCAAGCTTATTGAAGAAATGATTCGTAAATTTGAACAAAATTATGCGGTTCGGGACAAACAAGACGTACTTGCAATGTGCGCACTTCAATTTGCCGCTCAAGTAGAGCAAGAAAAAATTGACAGTTCTTTAAATCATTCAGTTACGCATGAACGAATAAATGCGTTAAATGATTTGATTGAAGAACAACTGTCAGAAACGTTCTTATAAATAGATAAGGTTACTGCCTACATTAGTGCTATTTTTTTGGTAAACTCAACAAGAATTCTTTAAAAAGGGTGAGTTTAAATTGCAAAAGCAAGCCGTCTTTGAACGGATCCTTGACCAGTTTGTTAACCCTAAACTTTTTTTTAAGGAGTTTATTCAAAATCCCGGTGCTGATGTAGGCTTTTTTATTAATACACAACAAGGAATATGGATTTATATTGGATGATTATAGCCATTGCGGGGCTTGCAGCAGGATATCTTATAGCAAAGCTTATCGAACGCAACGGGGCGTCGCAGGTGGTAAAAAATGCACAAGACCGAGCAGCTTCAATCATAAAAGAGGCAAAAAGTGAAGCTGAATCAATTAAAAAAGATAAAATTTTACAAGCCAAAGAAAAATTCTTAGAATTAAAATCCGAACATGAGAAAATTATTCATGGCAGAGAAAAGAAAATTTCGGATGTAGAAAAGCGAATTAGAGATAAGGAATCACAAGTCTCTAAAGAATTATCTAAAAACAAAAAATTAAATGCTAAATTAGAAGAAAGTCAAAATGAACTTGACGAGCGAATTTCAATTTTAGAAAAAAGACAACAAGAAGTTGAACGCCTTCACCGAAGTCAAATTGAACAATTAGAAGTTATTTCCAGCTTGTCTGCCGAAGATGCAAAAGCGCAACTTATTGAAGGATTAAAAGAAGAAGCGCGGATGCAAGCTATGACCTATGTTCAGGATGCTATTGAAGAGGCAAAACTTACCGCAAAAAAAGAAGCGAAAAAAATCATCATCAACACCATTCAACGCATCGGAACAGAAGAAGCTGTGGAAAATTGTGTTTCAGTCTTTAACCTCGAAAGCGATGACGTAAAAGGAAGAATCATCGGTAGAGAAGGTCGTAATATTCGTGCTTTAGAAGCAGCAACAGGTGTAGAAATTATTGTTGACGACACTCCCGAAGCCATTATTTTATCTTGTTTTGATTCTGTACGGAGAGAAATTGCAAGATTGTCACTCCATAAACTTGTTACCGATGGAAGAATTCATCCGGCGCGAATTGAAGAGGTAGTGCAAAGAACCACCAAGCAAATTGAAGAAGAAATCATTGAAGTCGGAAAAAGAACGGTTATCGAACTCGGAATTCACGGGTTACATCCGGAACTCATCAAAGCTGTGGGACGCATGAAATTCCGTTCCAGTTACGGACAAAATCTGTTGCATCACTCACGGGAAGTTGCACGCCTCTGCGGTGTGATGGCTGCTGAATTGGGATTAAACGCCAAATTAGCAAAACGCGCAGGACTTCTGCACGATATCGGGAAAGTTCCGGAAATGGAAACCGAAATCCCACATGCACTTTTGGGAATGCAATGGGCCGAAAAATACGGAGAGAAACCCGAAGTATGCAATGCCATTGGCGCACATCACGATGAAATTGAAATGGACAATCTCCTTTCTCCCATCGTTCAGGTTTGTGATGCCATCAGCGGCGCCAGACCCGGTGCACGTCGTCAAGTTCTGGATTCTTACATTCAGCGCTTAAAAGACCTTGAAGACATCGCTTTTGAATTTAACGGCGTCAACAAAGCCTACGCCATTCAAGCCGGAAGAGAATTACGGGTTATGGTGGAAAGCGATAAGATAAACGACGAGCAAGCTTCGCAATTGTCTTATGACATTTCCCAGAAAATTCAAACGGATATGACCTATCCGGGACAAGTAAAAATTACGGTGATCCGAGAAACACGAGCTGTAAATATCGCCAGATAACAAAAAAACAAGAATTTATTAAATCCTCAATTGCTACTACCTATACGGATGATAACGATTGAGGATTTCTGTTAAATACTTCCTGTCCAAATGGGTGTATATTTCCGTTGTGGTGATGCTTTCATGTCCTAACGTTTGTTGAATTGCACGAAGATCCGCACCGTTTTCCAATAAATGAGTTGCAAAAGAATGCCTGAAAGTGTGGGGACTTATTTTCTTATTGATTCCCGCTTTTTCAGTCAATTGTCTGACGATTGTAAAAATCATCGCACGGGTTAAAGAATTTCCTCTTCTATTTAAAAAAAGAATATCGGAAGCCTTTGGTGCAATTTTTTGGTGAATTCGCACTTCATCTTTATACAACTCAATATATTTTTGAGTTACCGGATTAATAGGAACCAGCCTTTGCTTATTGCCTTTCCCGACAACGGAAATAAATCCTTCTTCAAAATGCAAATCCGAGATTTTTAGCGTTGTCAATTCTGATACCCGCAAACCACAGCCGTAAAGTGTTTCGATGATGGCACGGTTTCGTTCGCCGAACGGGAGACTTAAATCAATAGAATTGACTATTTTTTCAATCTCCTTAAAAGACAACACCTCCGGCAAAGCTCTACCCGCTTTCGGCGCTTCAATGAGTTCCATGGGATTGTTTTCGCGATACTCTTCAAAAATCAGATATTTAAAAAAACCGTTTAAACCCGAAATCAACCGTTGTTGAGAACGCGGATTCATGGTTTTTGCATTTTGATAAATGAATTGCTGAATAGTTTCCTTGTTTATTTTAACCGGATTGTCTTCTATATTATTATCACACAACCACGTATGTAGTTTCTGAATGTCTAAGGTATAATTAAAGATGGTATTCTCGGACAGATTTCGTTCCAACCGAAGGTAAATTTTAAAATCATCAATGGCTTGTTTCCAATTCATAAGAACACAAAATTCCTAAAATAAATCCAACAAGTAAATATTGTCCTTATATTTGTTTTATTAAAAAGCAAAATCTAAAAAAATTATGAAAAAAGTAATCGCAGTAGTAATGTTTCTATTTATGGGAACTACAATGTTTTCTCAAGGAATTGATTTAGGAATTAAAGCCGGAGCAAATTTTTCAACCATATCTGATGTTGTTGGCGTAAGCAATAAAACAGGTTTCCACGCCGGAGCATTTGGAGCTCTTAAATTTAATAACAAAATTGCTTTACAGGCAGAATTGCTCTATTCACAACAAGGTGCCAAATGGGATTTTGGCGAATTTGATTTAAATTATATGAACGTGCCTGTATTCATAAAATACTACCTCATTCAAGGTTTAAATGTTCAAATAGGACCGCAATTTGGTTTTATAATAGATGATAAAGTTACCAATGCAGAAATCAACAAGTCGGATATTTCAGGAATTTTGGGATTGGGATATGATTTCCCGCTGGGAATTCGCATCGATGCTCGTTATAATTTAGGGTTCAGCGATGTTCCGAAAGGAGACAATGTGGAAGGAAAAAACAGTGTGTTTTCACTGGCATTGGGTTATTCTTTCCTATAGCATTCCGTAAAAATATTTAGCAATCTTTAAAAGCTGTTTCACAAAGAAGCAGCTTTTTTCATTTGAGATACAACAGAAGTTTCACATAAACTACAATTTTAAATCTTTTTATGATTAATATTTAATTATTT
>JAAYLC010000197.1 GCA_012522045.1 Bacteroidota bacterium | reverse complement strand
GTTTGATATAGATGCTGAACTGCAAAAGCCTGCAATCACCAAACTCGGTGATGTGTGGATTCTTGGTCGTCATCGTCTTGTGTGTGGGGATTCCACAAAAGCCGATACCTTTACCACTCTGATGGACGGAAAGCTTGCCAATCTCGTAGTCACAGACCCTCCGTACAATGTCAACTATGAGGGTTCAGCAGGTAAAATTCAAAATGACAATATGGGGAACGAGGCTTTTTACTCGTTCCTTTTTGATGCCTTCACAAATATCGAAAAATCAATTGCCGAGGACGCATCTATTTATGTGTTTCATGCTGATACAGAGGGTTTGAATTTCAGAAAAGCATTTTCCGATGCAGGATTTTATCTCTCTGGCACTTGTATTTGGAAGAAACAATCACTTGTTCTTGGTCGCTCGCCATATCAATGGCAACACGAACCTGTGCTCTTTGGTTGGAAGAAAAAAGGCAAGCATATGTGGTACTCTGACCGCAAGCAAACGACCATATGGGAGTTCGACAAGCCGAAGAAGAATGCTGAACACCCAACTATGAAACCAATTGCACTGCTTGCATATCCAATTATGAACTCAAGCCTGACAAACTGCATCGTGCTTGACCCGTTTGGTGGCAGCGGTTCTACCTTGATTGCCTGTGAGCAGTCGGAGCGTATCTGCCACACGATTGAACTTGATGAAAAGTACTGCGATGTGATTATTAAGCGGTATATTGAGCAGAAACAATCTGACAAAGATGTGTTGTTAGTGAGAAATGGCATGGAAACAAAATATTCTGAGATTACAAATGGAGCGTGATCATTATTGGTACTGTCATCCGATTCCTTTTAGTTTTAAATTCACAATTAGTTTGTCAAGTTTATTCTTAAAAAAGCTGCTAAACCAGTTTTTATCCGCAAAATGTGCAACAAGCCAAGGACTTATAAAATAATAGACTTTAATGAACGCTCTGCCAACGAATGTGGTTGATAAAATATTGTCGCGGTACCGTCGAAGAATCATTACTTGCGCGCAGTTATAAGACCCATATACGGCAGTAGCAATATAGCATCCTTCTTTTTTGTTTTCAGAAACCTTTTCAACTGCAGCCTTTTTGTCCTTACTGTGCGCAACTCTGACGGGATTTTTAGATTCTTCGATTCCAGATGCTATTCGTTTGCTTATGTATTCCGGATTGATTCCATATGAAGTCCAAAATGCAATAAGAGGAATTCCCGCTTCTTCACAAATAGCCTTGACTTTTTGGTCTCTTTCTCTCCGGTTAGAAGTTTTATGCGTATCATCATTGATTTCGATCAGGATTATCGGTTTATATGCCTTATCAAAAACACAAGCATCAATATTCCTGTACAATTCGTTCTGAAACTTGAAATTGTCTGTTCTGCTAACAATGCTTGCCAAATTGACCTGCGGTTGCAAAAAGTATTCTGAAGGTAAGACTCCCTTGATTGCTGTATAATAGGACCTTTCCGTTTCTGTAATTAAAGATTCTTTCAATTCATATAAGTAAGGGCCTTCTGATATATTGTTTTCGTTTGGCGCCGTACTCATTTCAGCCTGATTGTCATCTTGCATCGTCAATCATCCACATATTTAAAATTTTACAATCAATATTATACCATATTGGAAGTCAAAGCACCAATTTGAAAACGTATAAAACATTTACTTGCTATTTTAGGCATTCAGAGTGATATATGTCACTACCAAAACTTGAAAGGTCGATTTCAAATGCATATAAGATTTAATGTAACAGGTCAAGAGCGCAAATCACTTGTGGGTGCGAATAGTCAAGAACTAAACTCCCCCACAAAACATCTCGGGGCACCGTCATTTAACTACACCATAGGCGATTATACCGTCGACAAGGCCGGAACGCTCGATTTTGATGCTTGCACCGACAGCGAGGCGGTCGAGCGACTGCTTGAAAGTTTAGCTCGTCGAGGGTTTACCTTCGAGGAAACGGAAAGCGAACAGCGTGGCGACACGGGGCTTGTAATTGAGATTCCGTTGGAGGGCTTCACCGACACGGCACTTTTAAACCTTGAACGCCTTGTTGAAAGCAAAGCATCACTTATCAAAAAGGCCCTTGGTGTGGATAGCTTACCTGTTATAAAAACCGAGGACAGAGTTTCATTTCCGTGGTTTCCATTCGAATCAACAGCAGACGAAGTAAAAGCGTACACCCACTTCATATCTGCACTTTGCGAAATGGAGAAAACACAGGAACGAATTTCAGCCACAGAAAAAGAAGTAGATATCGAACAATATGCTTTTGGCTGTTGTATTTTACGGCTGGGTTTCATCGGCTCAGTGTATAAATTAGAACGCAAAATTCTACTTTCCAAGCTGACTGGTAGTTCCGCTTTCAAAGTGCCAAAAAGTGAGGTGAACGATAATGAATAGCTTTCCTTCAAGAGAAATCGTGGAGTCTATCAGAAAACAATATCCCAAAGGCACTCGTGTGAAGTTGCTCCATATGAACGACACATACAGCAAATTGCAGTATGGCGACCTCGGTACGGTTATTTCAGTTGACGATATTGGCACAATCCACGTTTCTTGGGATAAAGGTGGTTCCCTTGGAGTTGCTTTTGGCGAGGATTTATGCGAAAAAATTGAGCTATAATCTACACAATTTACAGCGGGAATACACCGTAAAAGATTGTGTAGTTTATGCCCGTATTTATCGCGTAATTGACTTGATATAGTGTGCTTTCAGAG
>JAAYLC010000238.1 GCA_012522045.1 Bacteroidota bacterium | reverse complement strand
TTAAAATGGATACTATTTAAAATTTTTAAAATGGATACTATTACGTATTATTACCAATATCTTTCTGCTACTTATGCCGGCTTCCCTTTAGTAGTGAGAATTGCTGTGTTACTTATTGTTTTGATGGGATTATTATACCTTATTTCTTGGATAAATATTGGGCTCGTTGCCTTTATGAAAAAACGTGACAACCGTCGAACAAAAAAGATAAAAAAATACACAGAACAAGTAAATCAGATTATAAACAGTACCCGGAATTATTCCGAAACTGAAATACTCGAAATCCTATCGATTAAACCCCCAATACCCGACTGGATGAAAGTTCATATCTCAGAATATATCGTTGATAAGATTGACACTTCCGAAAGCAACCATACGAATATCGGAACATTACTATACGCTCTGAGAATACCCGAATATTGGGAAAACGAAATTGATGCGGGAAAAGCTTCCAGACAATGGAAAAGCATTCGCATGTTAGACAACCTTTCTCCTTTTGTTGCTGCTTCGGTTATTTCTAAAAAGGCCACCAGTGAACGAAAAGATATCGGAAATTATGCACGCTCCGTATTTGCCAAATTTGATTCACACGATGCTTTTAAATTTTTAAGTGAAGATATTGATTCTGACAATTTCACAGAGTTGGATAAATTGCGTATTCACAATTCACTAAAATCACATCGCCCCACCGAAGTATTGCCACACCTGTTACGCACGGCTTTAAGTACAGGCAATGACGATTATCGGATTTTTCTGATTAATGAAATCCAATTACTTGGAATTTCCGAAGATTTGGAACCTCTATTGGACATTTATAAAACCACAAAAAACGCCGCTGTCAAAGCTCAAATTATTAAAACATTGAGTGTACTTGATTTTAAAGAAGCCATACCAATTTTCATTCACGATTACAATTTTGCAAAATCCCGCGTCCAAGAAGAGATTATTGATGGATTGGGACGTTTGGGAGGATCTGAAGCATTGGCGTTTTTGGAGAAAATTTACTCAGAAACAAATAATAAAGAAATATTAGTGAAGATTATTCAAAATATTTATGCTATTGAAAAGGATAAATCCGAAGACTCTGTTTTCAGACGACTACAGAAAAAGAATGAAAATGAATTCAATAAAAAAGCATTTTCTTATGTAGAAAACCAGTATTCATAAATATTTACACATTTACCCACACTAAATCATATAACTCTAAATGGAATATATTACTTATATTTTCCAGTATGTAATCTTCTTTTATACGTTTTTTATAGTTTCATTCTATATTTTACTAACGGTATTTTCCTACTTTAACAATCTGCACAACCGCCTTAAGTATACTGAAAAAGAAGAGAATGAACTTAACAACTCTCCCGATGTGGCTCCGGGAATTTCTGTTATTGCACCTGCTTTTAATGAAGAGGTGATTATTATAGATAATGTCAATTCTTTTTTAAATTTAGAATATCCCAATTTTGAAATTATCATCATCAATGACGGAAGCAAAGACAAAACTCTGGAATTATTAATTGATAATTTTGAATTAATAGAAATTGACTATCCGTACATTCAAAAAATTCACTGTCAACCCGTAAGAAAAATTTTCCGTTCTAAAAACCCTAAGTACAAACGATTAACGGTGTTAGATAAAGTCAATGGAGGAACAAAAGCTGATGCTATGAATGCCGGTATCAATATGGCAAGATATAATTATTTTATCAATACCGATGTCGATTGTATTCTCGCCAAGCGTTCGCTCCTGCGCGTGATGCTTCCCACTTTAAATTCAAAAACCAAGGTTATAGCTGTAGGTGGAACTATGCGGATGGTAAATGCGTGTGAAATCAAAAACGGAGAAATGATACGAGTGCGTCCTCCGCAACAGTTAATTCCCCTTTTCCAAGAAACAGAATACCTCCGCTCCTACTTAGTTGCAAAATGGGATGGTCGCTTTTTAATCTCATTCCTAATATTTCAGGAGGGTTCGGACTTTTTCATACCGATACCGTAATTCGCGTAGGTGGTTATGATCCGCTTTCACACGCTGAAGATATGGACATGACCATTCGAATGGCGAAATACATGCGCGACAACAATAAGAAATACAAAATGCTGCATGTTGCAGAAACTTGTTGTTGGACAGAAGGACCGCCAAACATAAAAATTTTACAACGACAACGTTCACGATGGGGACGCGGACTTTTTCAAGCTCTGGTGGTTCATCGAAAAATAATGCTGAATCCACGATATGGCAGACTCGGAATGTTTATTCTTCCTTATGCCTTGTTTTTTGAGTTTTTCGCACCCCTTATCGAGTTTATCGGAGCCATTTTTTTAATTTTTCTTTTTCTGACAAATCAAATCAATTTTGAAACGTTTTGGTTGATGATTTTTCTGGTTTATATGATTGGCGTGACTTTCTCGATAGTAACGATATCATTTGACTTAACGATTAGAAAACACTATCAAACCTACAGAGAATATTTGAAACTTATTTTCTTTTCCTCTATTGAAGCTTTTGTTTATCATCCGCTGATTATAATTTTCAGTTTACGCGGATATTGGCAATTCTTTACTCGCAAAAATTTCAGTTGGGGTGAAATGACTCGTCAAGGATTTACAAAATCAACCGCTTAAAAATTTTGTATGACTTCAAATCAACATAAAAGGATTCGATTCTTTCATAATAACCGAAAACTTCTGCTTTTTTTGGCATTTTGCTATAGCTTTTCCTTTGCTTTAGCTCAGACGGAAATAAAATTTAACAGCAGCGAAGACTACATTTCCCGAATTCAGGAAGAATTTAAAAATGAACGTTGGGAGGAAGCCAAGCCTTTTATTGACTCAGGAGTAAAAGAATATCCCAACGATTCCGACATACATACCTTAGCCGGAAAATACTATCATCATATAGGAAATCTGGACAGAGCCCGATACCATCTTTTAAAAGCGCTCAATATTTTTCATCGAAATGTAGAGGCCAAACATATTTTAGTAAATGTTGAAACCGAGGCAGGGCGATACTCCAGTGCAATATGCTATGTCAACGAATTATTAGAAGTAAATCCCTATTGGAGAGGACTGTGGAGAAAAAAAATTGAGTTGTACCAACTTCAAGGAAATAGAATTGAAGCAAGCCGATTACGTAAAAGAATTTATCACATCTATCCGGAGGATGAAGTTATCAGAGAAGATTATTTTTATGAATTAGAGTTAGAAGCCAACGAAAAGTACAAAAGCGGAAATTATGAAGAAGCCATTGAATTGCAAAAAACTTTATTACGAGAAAATCCGGACGATGTAACTATTTATTTAAACCTTTCAAATTCCTATTTAAAAAATCAAAACTTACAACAGGCACTTGCTACGGTTGAACAAGGATTGTACAGATATCCTGACAATGACGAACTCGTCAGAAAAAAAGCAGGAATCCTTGCCGAAACCGGTAGATATGACCTCTTATTGCCCTTTTTAAATAGTTATAATCTCAACACCGATTATAATTATTACTTAACGGAAGCAGCAAGACAGTCTAAATCATATCAGCCGTATTATTATTACGGACAGATTTTTGACAGAAATCCGGGGAATGTAGAAGCTTTTGATATTCTTTTTGCTCACA
The DNA here is from genome assembly GCA_012522045.1 of Bacteroidota bacterium. GTDB lineage: Bacteria > Bacteroidota > Bacteroidia > Flavobacteriales > Flavobacteriaceae > JAAYLC01. The sequence continues at coordinate 4,289 of JAAYLC010000238.1, read as the reverse complement.
ACATCGCTCATCAGGATTATGAACAAGCTTTATATATATTGAATAGACACAGAAATGTCAGAGGGCATTCCAAAGATTTATACCTTAAAGAATTGCGAATTTATCAGCTTGCTCCCAATAAATCAGCAAGTGACAGATTGATAAAACAGCTGAAAACTCTTTATCCAAATGATGACGATATCATCTCAGCTTATGCCTTGGTGATAATGGATGAAGCTAAAAACAAAATGTTTGAACATAATTACAGAGAAGCCATTCCCTTGTGGTATGAAGTTCTCTATCACGGAGATGAAGAATTGAAAAAAACAGCACAAAATTCTCTACTGAATTCATACATCCAAATTCAAGCCTATACAGATGCGCTGAATGTTCTAAACGAGATGTTATCTGATGACCCGGACAATCCTGAATTATATCTAAAAAAGTCAGATTTATACTTTAAACAAAAAAATTACCATCAAGCACTCTTGGCTTATGAACGTTTATTGGAAAATTTAGAGCCTCAAAAACGACAATGGTATCTTTCAGGATATGATGATATGATGACTTCTATTGTAAAAGAAGCAATGGAAAATTATCAATATCCTGAAGCATACCGCTATACTGAAAGATGGTTAAACGAAAATCCTACCAACAATTTGGCTCTGCGATACGGCATAAATCTTTCTGTTTTATTGAATAATAGAAATGCGCTAACTTATGCAGAACGCGGAATGAAAGCATATCCGGACGATTTGTTTTTCTTGGTAAAAGTCATTGAACTCAAAAACAAGCAAGGCGCATCTCAGGAAGAGATTCAATCCTTAATTGAAAACGGTTTGGCAGAAAATCCATATCATCCCGATTTGATAAATATAAATACAGAAACTATTGAAAGCTACAGCTTGTTTCTTATTCAGCAAAACAAATCTGAAGAAGCACTTGAAAGGTTGAATAATGCACTAAAATATGATGTGAATAACAAGTCTTTAAAATACGCTAAAGGATTGGCTTTTGAAAAGTTAAAACAATTTGATTCCGCATACTACTACCAATCATTTTATGAGCCGCATCCAAGGGAGGAAAAACAATTTTATCGCTATTTGGATTATCTGGATTATCGACAAAAGAAAAACGAAATAGGCATTTACCACCTTCGTAGCCGTTACGGAGACAATCCGGCAATCACCTCAATTTCCACTTTTGAATATACGCGATTGTCAGAACAAAACACCTATACCGGTCGTGTTCATTACGCAGGAAGAGATACAGGAAAAGGATATCAACTACAAGGAGAATGGTGGCGCTATTGGAATGACAAAACAGCCACTAAAATTGATGTGGCGTGGGCCAATCAATATTTTTCAAAATTAGCGATAAATGCTTCTGTTTATCGATATTTTGAATCATTAAACAATATCGAATTAGAATTGGGACTTGGTTTCCGAGAATGGGATATGGAAAATTCCGATGCAAATATTGAGAATCCGTACATTTACAATCTTGTCGTCGGGGCGACAAAAGAATGGGAATTTATCCGTCTAAATTTCAGGTTTAACAACTTTTATATTGATGATAATTGGTTTTTTAATGCCACTTTAAATGGACGGTATAATGTATTTACGCCAAAAACATATTTTACGGCAATGGCAGGAGTCGGAACATCTCCTGATGTGGATTTGATTAATTATCAATTATACAATCGTTTTGAAGATTTTAATACGATGGTTGGTGCGGGATTCTCACATCTTATATACAAAACAATGTCTGCCGGAATTATAGGAACTTGGTATAATTTCCAGACAAGCGAAGACAGATACAGAAATCTCTACAATATATATTTGAATGTTAATGTGGCTTTTTAGACAACATAGAACTATTTATCTGATTTTTGTGTTCTTGATAAGCATGACAGCATCAGCATCTGAACATATTACTCACAATTCAAAATCCGCAGCACAAAACAAAAAGCTGCAACAATTTGCATGGAAAGAATTTCAAGCGCGAAGTAATGCAAAAAAGAGTTTTTCAGACGATTCTTTTGAACTTAACGATAAAAAAATAACTTTTTCTTTAAATACAAATCTTTCAGAAACCTATTGTCTTACAGTATCTGAAAATACAATAACAGCGCTCGCAAAAACCTTAGACGACGGGAAATGGTTGGTTTATCAAATTCTTGAATTATTATCACAAACTAATACGGAAATAAAAACTGACGACCTCCCTCCTGCTTCCATCAAATTATCCACGCATTGCAAAACTTTTGATTTTGAGTACCGAGAACCATTTTTCCCCACTAATTTAGAAAAAGGAAATACGATTGTTTTCGGAACACATTCAGTTGATTTGCATTGGGGATTATGGGGACATAATATTTCTAAAATTACAACGCCTGCGGACGAAATTTTTGCAACAACTAAAGATGGAATCACGGAAAACCAATTTTGTTTTAGTTCGGAACTATTATTCAAACAATTTTCTGATTATGTGCTGAATAATTTTGGAGAAAACACTGAAGAATCCGTGAGATTTATGGTCATGCCTGAAGATAATAACATTGCTTGTTTATGTGAAAATTGTAAAAAAATCGGAAACACCGAAGGAAATGCAAGTCCGGCAACTGCACAAATGTTAAAAAAACTTGCCGAAAGATTCCCAATGCATTTATTTTTTACTTCTTCTTACCATACCAGTTCGCAACCTCCCAATATTAAATTACCCCCAAATACCGGAGTATTTATCAGTACAATTCATTTGCCTCAAATTAGTGAATTGTCTACAAAAAATAAACGTGTAAACGAATTTGTCAATACCATTCACGTATGGAAAGAAAGTGTGTCGCACGTGTATGTTTGGGATTACGCCTCAAATTTTGATGATTACCTCACTCCCATTCCTATATTGTATAGTTTACAAAAAAGACTTGCTTTTTTTAAAAATGAAGGAGTCAATGGCGTTTTTTTTAATGCAAGCGGATACGACTATTCTTCTTTTGAAGATTTAAAAACATACATTATCAGTAATTTACTGCAACAAACAGATATTGATATCCCGAAGCATATTCGTATGTTCTTTCGCAAGTTTTACCCGGAGAATCATCAATTATTAAGCGATTACTACATTAATTTAGAAGAAAAATTTTCTCGTAAAAACCGTCCGATAAACATTTACGGAAGCATCAGGGAAATCTTGGCTACTTATTTAAATGAATTTGCTTTTATGGATTTTTATGAAGAATTAAATTCCATTCAACATATCCCGGACAATCTTAAAAAGTTATCTCTTGCACTTCATTTTACAAGATTGCAAATTGCGCTTCACAAAGGAGTTAAAAGAAATGGTTTTGCCGTGAAAAAAGAACAAATTTTAGAGGTGCGCCCGGAGATTAAGGGTATTGTAGCTCATTTAAAAAACTACCAAAAAACTGATAATTTACATCATTACCGAGAAGAAACCGGAGCACTTGATAACTATATTAAAAACTGGGAGGAATTGATTTTCAACTCCACTTTGGAAAATAAAATATTAGAGCTTCCAATTCAGAGCAACTTGGATTACAGCGAAGTTCCTGTTGAGATTCTAACCGACGGAATTCCGGGATTTTCACCTGATTATCACCTCGGTTGGTACATCAGCACAGAAATTCTGGAATTGTCGTTTCAGTCCCCTATCACTGAACGTGTTAAAATTCAAATGCGCTTTCTTGAAAACGAAAAACATCGTTTTGCAATTCCCGAAAAAATTGAAATTTACATAAATGGAAGAAAACTAAACAATACTATTTATCAAACGAACACTTATTCAGATGCACACGTAATGGAATCTGAAATCTCACTGAATAAAGGTGATGAAATTACCATCCGGCTGGTTATAGCTGAAAACACTAAAAATAAAATAGCGCTTGATGAAATCAGAATTTTATAAAAATAAACCTCTTTCCATTATAATCATTGTTTGTCTATTAATTGTCTTTCAAGGGTGTAAAGACGTGCGCCAAAACGTCACCACCTTGGAAGTTATCGATAATAACCGACATTATTATCCCATCTTACGCGGACAGACTTTAGAGGTTGTTTTTGATGTTAAGAATACCGGGCAGTATCCTTTTTTAATGAGCGAATTACTTCCTTCTTGTGGATGTGTCGTCAGTAAAAAATCCTCAATCGGTTCAATTCCTCCCGGTGCTAAACGGCGAATCATTTTGTCCTATGACAGTTCTAAAAATATTGGATATGTGCAACATTTCATTGATATTTACGGCAATTTAAACGCCGATAAAGTTTCATTGGTTTTTGATACACACGTCG
>JAAYLC010000227.1 GCA_012522045.1 Bacteroidota bacterium | reverse complement strand
GTTATATTTAAGGGAGATCAATTTGAAAGGTACGTAGATACAAAAGAGTTGTTCGATAAAGCTTTTGAAACTACTTCGAAAGTCTTGACTAGCGCTTCGATCAATTAACTAGTTATTTATTACTATTCCCATAATGGAAAATGTGGTTGGGACAGAACTAACCCCTAAGGATAGAAAAAAGTGAAATCAAATGCATGATTTCACTTTTTTCCTTTTATATTATTCATTTAGAGGCAAGATCTACTCATCTTGCCGCATATTTTCGGATATTCACGGCCATTAATGCAAGGCCGATTTCGTTTTCGACCTTCGATTTCCCTCGAACGGAAAATCGAGTGAAACCCAAATTAGCCTTCAGAAATCCAAAAACTGGTTCTACGTCAATTTTACGTTGACGATAAAGTGCACCTGTTTTTTCGTCTGAAAGCTTCGCTCTCACATATTTTTTTTGTTGTTCCCATTTCTCATTGATCATGAGTTTGCGATTATTTCCTTCTCGTGCTTTTGTACATTTCGAACGAAACGGACAACCTGTACAGTTTTCACACTCATAGATTTTGAATTGACGTTCAAATCCTGTTTTATCTTTTCGTGTTGTATGGTACTTGTACACTAACTTTTGTTCGTTCGGACATGTATACGTATCGCTCTCCTCATCATATTTCCAATTGCTTGGTTTGAATGGATCGTTTTTATATTTTCTTTTTTGTTCATTTAAATATTGGTTATATGTAATTAACGGAATTCGTTTATGCTTTGTTAAAATTTCATCATAATTTTGTTCACTTCCATATCCTGCATCTGCGACAATGTGTTTCGGTAATGAAAAGAACTCCTCTTCAATTTGATTCAGAAATGGTCGAAGTGTCTTTGTATCTGTTGGATTAGAAAATACTCCATAAGCTAATGTGTATTGACCTTCTGTCGCAATTTGAACATTATATCCTGGTTTCAGTTGTCCGTTTTTCATGTAGTCATCTTTCATTCGCATAAATGTCGCATCATGATCCGTCTTTGAATAACTGTTACGTGTACCGAAAATCTCAAAGTCTTTTTCATACTTACGCTTTCGATTGATCCAATCATTAATTTGTTTCAAGATTTGTTTTGGCGTTTTGCGTTCACTGCGTAACTCTTTTCGTTCATTTACATCATCTGAATTCTCAATTTTTTGTGTATAATCTTCAACGACTTCTTCAACTTTTTCTGCTAGTAGAGAGAGTTGTTCTATTGAAAGCTGCTCTTCGTCTTCTTTTTTAATCTCAGGAATAATTTTATTTTTAAAAAGCTCATCATACAGTGCATTCGATTTTTCAATTAAACTTGCATGATATTTTTCAATAGATTTTTTCCATACAAAAGTGAATTTATTGGCATTGGCTTCAATTTTTGTGCCATCGATAAAAAGTGCTTCTTGATCAATTAGCTGTTCTTGCACGAGTTGACAACGAAATTGCACAAAGCATTCTCGAAGCAGTTGTTTCATTTCTGGGTGAACGCGAAATCGGTTAATGGTACGATAGCTCGGCTGATAACCTTGAGCTAACCACATCATTCGAATACTATCTTTTAAGAGATCTTCAATTTTACGACCAGAGAATGCCGATTGAGTATAACCACATAAAATAATTTTGAGCATCATGCGTGGATGGTATGCAGGACAACCTGTATGACGAAGGAATGAGCCGAAGGCATCATTTGGGATACTTTCGACTAGATGATGGATATGATAAGCAATATCATTTTCTTGTAATTTAACTTCTAAATCTATAGGTAAAATAAGTTGATTCATGTTATAATCTTTAAACATAAGGACACTTCTTTCTCTTAAAATTTTGTATGGTAACTTTATTTTAACAGAAAGTGTCCTTATTTTTATGATTAAATAGTAAAAGCCAGAGAATTTTTATTTCTTAAAAATTTCTCTGGCTTTTTTCATTTAAGAGTTGGGTTTTGTCCCAGCCTCTTTTTATATTGAAATTTAGTTTACTAGATAATTCAGTTACAAAAGAATTATAATTTCCCTCAAGAATTAAGAATCTATGCCAATCAAATTTTTGTTCAATTAAATTATTTGACTTTCCATGTCTTTGTGGAACTTTTGAAAAGACAATTGTTATTGAATTAAAGTTACTGTGTACCCCATGCCGAATATTTTCCACTCTAAATATATCTTGTATAGAAGTTGTATAAAGTCCATTTTGCAGAGTGAGTTCTTGAACTAAAGGGCTTACTTTTTCATTGTTAGTTGGTGATATTGTGTTCAATCTGTTTTTTATTGAAAGCAAAAATCTAATTTCGTCATTTTTTTCAATAACTATATCGGGCTCTTGAAATTTTCCGTTCTTCACTAAATATCGATTACCGATATATAAGCGAATATTCCCTTGCTGAACTGATTTATCTTCAATTGGACCTTGCATGTTAAGTGCATGGTACATAAATCTAAATATTAATAACTCAGTTATCCCAGTTAAATTTGCTGTACTTCCGCATAATGCTTCTACTATCTTATAAAAATCATTTTTGATTTCAAATATTTCATGGCAAGTAATTGTATGTATATGGGTTTTTAGGTGATTATCCATTTCCTTAAAGGCATGTGAGAATTTCATATAAAAGCCTCCTGTAAGAATCCGTCATTAAAAACAATGACGATATGAATAAATAATATTGATAGAATCTGCATAGTAATAC